>NZ_JBHFNP010000289.1:0-38078 GCF_041929235.1 Microseira sp. BLCC-F43 | reverse complement strand
CAATCTTGTAGGGACACGGCATCCAAGATATTCTGGATAAATGAAAATTTGATGATTGCCGTGTCCCGACGCGAATTGAAGAAAAACGATCCGCAATCTTGTAGGGACACGGCATCCAAGATATTCTGGATAAATGAAAATTTGATGATTGCCGTGTCCCGAAGGGAATCTGAAATCTCAAATCTGCAATTGTCTTTAACTCAACTGAACGACGGGTTGATTATCTAAAAGAGTTTGCTTGGTGAGTAAATCTTCCACCGTCATTCTGAGGAAGCGTTGGGCATCGACTTGGAAAAAGACCTTGATGCGATCGCTTCCCGGAAAACCAAGGGGCGTCAGTTGGGCAATCGTTCTCGCACCATCGCGATCGTTGAGGGGTTGTACCTGGGTTTGACCGCTAGCAAGAGAACGAGTAACTAAGCGATCGCCGTCAAAATACACTTCAGTCCCCCCAGTTTCCACTCCCAATTCTCCCACAATTAATTCAATGCTGGGCTGGCTTTCTACCGATGCACCCAAGAGTAATTCAAAAGGTTCGCTCATCGGGTAAGGTTGCCCAGTTTTAATAATAGGATGCCAGTTGTGGCGGTTTAAACGCCGATCCCAGTAGCGGATACCGTAGCTGTGGTAGAGAAAATCCTTCAGTTCGATGCCTTGGGTGAGTTGCAATGCACCTTGAGCGATCGCTTCAAAAGGTCGTTCGCAGCGTATTTTCGTTGGCTCAAAATACTGCTGCACCCACGTTTGTACCGCCGGAATTTGTACCGTCCCGCCGACTAATAAAACCGCATCGATATCGGAAACTTCAATTCCTTGCCGCCTTGCTTGCTGAAGGACTTGGGTCATCGACTCGTCGAGACGGTCAAAAAACTTGCGTTCTTTGAGGATAGATTCAAACTGCGATCGCTCCAATTGCAAATCGTAGCTTTCAAAGGTTTCATCATCAAAATAAACTTCGCTTGCCTTTTGTTGCAAAGATAGTTGAATTTTGATTTTTTCTGCCAAACGAGTCGTTAGCGCAGTCGATGCAATTCCCTGAGTTTGGGCGAAATAATCCACCAGCCAATTATCCAGATCCGAACCGCCCAAATTTTGTCCAGCTTTGGCTAAAACGCGGGCATTTTTGCTTTTTTGGGCTGAATTTTCTAGTTGCTTGTTCCCCCATTTCAAAATAAAACCCAAAGGCTTTGTACCAGCTTGAGAACTCGCATCTAACCGCACCAAAGATAAATCCAGAGTCCCACCGCCGAAGTCGATCACCAACAAAAGTTGCTGGTTAGTCATACCATAGCCTAATGCAGCCGCCGTGGGTTCATCAATCAGCCGCACCTGTTCGACTGGCAGAGATTGACAAACCGACGAAAGCCAATTGCGGTAGGCTTCAAAACTATCTACCGGCACAGTTAATACCAAAGATTCGCCCACATCAGGCAAACTAGATTGGAGTTTTTGGATAATCTCGGTTAAAAACCACTGCCCGACTTGCTCGAAGGTGATAATTTTGCCATCGAGTTCGGGGAGAAACCCTTGAATATCCGCAGCTATGCCGCGTTTAAAGCCCCGGAAAAAGCGGGGGTCGTTTTTGAGGTCAAGACCCTTGTCCCGCACCGCCTGACCGACCACAACCTGATCAGAAGAGGCATCTTCGACATATAGCAGACTGGGAATCAAAGGCGGATTTTGAGCTTGAGTTAGGGAAAGACTGGGTAGACTCAAGGTTTCGGGTTGCTGGGTGACAGGGTTCCAGCGGGTGATGACAGTGTTGCTTGTACCGAAATCGATTGCGATCGCCATGAATTGCCATTCAGATGACATCCTAAATATTTTCCAATTTCGTCTCCATGCTACGCAACTTTAATAGTCCACCCCATTTGATTGAGCAAAGCAGGGAAGTTTACTGCTTCGAGTGTTTTCAAATCCAATCTTGTTGAGGCGTTGTCAATGTCGATGCCGACGATGTTACCTTCGGCATCGAAGTCTATCACCACCCCATCTGCAATTTCTAGTGATTCCTCACTAGATCCTGAGTTCAGGTCAATGTAAAGCGAGTCCGTTTCTGGGTAGTAAAGCAGTTTCATAGCTAACCTACACCTCTATAAAAGCCCCATCCTCAGTATAGGATGGGGTCTATCAATCCTCTTAAATAGTTTGTTCTGCCTTCTAGCTTACATCCGTTATGGTGAAATTGCGGTCTCGCAAGGCGTTGTGAATTGTTTCACCATCTTCGAGTGTCACCACTCTAATGTATTTACCTTCTCGTTCCGGATCAAGACCCCAAAAGCGGATACGTCCATCAGGCTGTTCCTCCCTTTTTAATGGATTAGCTATAATACTGGCGCATAACTCTATACTGAGGTATGGGCGCTTCTGCAACACCTGTTCCCTGAAGTAGCTTGTAGTCTTCAAGTGTGTCACTTTTATTAACCTAAAAGTTTACTTTTACAATCAATAGTTAGGTGTTGCCAATTAAACAATCAAATTTTATTCACGACCTCCCTCAATAAGTTGTAGGTCAGTTTTGCACTGAGTTTACTTAACTTGCCATATAGTATAACTCAAGTATCAGTCAATGCACCTATCTACTACCCATCGCCAGGGCGGATTAATTCTGTTCTCACCTGCATAGTAAAGACAAATTATATTACCATCCGGGTCGCGCAGGTACGCTTCTCTCCACAACCAACTTTGGTCGGTCGGATCTTGGTCGAAAACATAACCCTTGCTTTTTAGATCGCTAACTGTATGGTCTAGATTGTCGCACTCGAAGTAAATAATAGTTGTTGATTGCGGGATAACTTCCGGCTTTTTTTCAAGTGAAAAAGTTGCATCTCCATCCGGACATAAAAAGCGAGCATAGCGCGAATCACCACCGACAATTTGGCTCAAACCTAGTCCGCGATAAAATTATACTGACCTATTTATATCGGTTACGATAACAGTAACTTGATTAAGCCTCATACCTTGTACCAACTAATTTACGGTTCTGCCATTAGCTATATCTGCGATCGCCCAAATCATCAAAAACGGAATACCCAATCCCAAAATTAGATGGCACGCCAACCAAATCAGAGAAGCAGACTGACTCCAGCCAAAAATTACAAATCCCTGTTTGGTAGAAGATAACAACGCATCCCAAATTAAGTGCGCCGACATCCCCACAGATAAACCAATTGCCCCATCCCGCAACCACCGCCACCATTGGTGAGAGCTGTTAAATTGGCTGCGACGGCGCTGCATTCCCCACCAACTGGTGACTAGCAAAACTAGAGGGAGCAAAGCGGAATGAAACAACCAGCTGCGGTGGATTAAAAACCTGAATCTCGTCGAGTTGTAGAGTGGAATATCCCAATCTGGCACCGCCATATAGAAGATGTCACCCGATAAAACCGGAATATTTAACTTTCGGAATAGAAATAACCCGCTAGCTCCCCAGATCAGCATCACCAAGAACCAGATGGGATTAATCCGTTTGACCCCAACTTTTGCGTAGCGTTCAAGCAGCCACCAATAACCCGCTCCCACAACTAACCCGACAACAAAGTGCATCAGTTTATCAACGAAGGAAGGCATAGTTACTTACCGAACAGGGACAAAAGTTATCTTCGATACAGTCATTCATGTATATCTTTGGCACTATGGCAAGAAGAAATAATATTTCTTAACATAGAAGTAACGCAAGGGTGCAAATACTCCAGGACTGACGCTTAGGCGCTCCTAGAAACCGGGTTTCTTGGTGGGATATCCATTTTTTCATAGAAACCCGGTTTCTTTAGGTAAGTCCTGTACTCAAAAAAGCTCAAGCGCAGCAACGGCGGCTTGAGAGGAATTGTATTGCCAAAAATAAGGCGGAAGTCATGAACAAAGAGCAATCATCCGAAGTTTCTATATTTTTGAGAAACCTCAGAAGCGGCATTTGGCTGGTGGGGATTTCATCTTGGATTTTCGGTATCACCGATAGAACGATCGCCGCCTTGGCGGATGGTTATCTATCTGCTTGGGATATCACTCAACTGTTTACAGCGTCCTTCTTCTTTGTAAGTTGGCTGTTTTTGAAACCGACTTGGAGGTAAGGAAAAGAGAGAGGAACGAGGGAGAGGGAAAAAGGGAAATCAATTTTGGCAATAGGACGGACACGCAGGTAAGTTTTTACTACAGGCAATTCTAGGTAACGCCAAATGCCAAGGTGTTCTAATTAAAAGTTCCTAAAATTATCTGGCTATCTTTCTCCTGTTCCCTCTCGCTCTCCCGCTCTCGCTTGGCGAAGTCTATCATAGAAGCAGCGATCCCTTGGACAAACCGAACAGGAGGTAGGACATGGATCTCGCCCGTATCATAGTTGCTATTCTTCTTCCCCCATTGGGAGTATTTCTACAAGTTGGTCTTGGGGGACAATTTTGGCTGAATATCCTTTTGACGCTCTTGGGATACGTTCCAGGGCTAGTTCACGCGATCTGGATTATCGCCAAAAAGTAGATAAAGTTCATCCTTGAGCAATAAGCAAGAATAGGGTGTAGGGTGTAAGGTTTGGCTGGGATAGTCTACCTGCACCCTAAAAATCCATTTACGCTACCTTTGGTGCGATGGCATATGAGGGGAAAAAAAACGCGGCGTGCTTTCTTAGCCACAAGTATCGCCGTTGCTGGGACAATAGTAGGCACTACGGCAATCAAACGCAACGTGACATCGGCTTCATTATCCGCCACAATACCGGAACGCTTGTTAGGGAATACAGGGGTTAAAGTCCCGATACTCGGTTTAGGGGGTGCGGGACAAACGCCCCTATCGTGGGATAATGCCGAAAAGCAAGCCGTGGCAATTATCCAACGGGCTTTAGAATTGGGAATACGCTACTTTGATACAGCCGCAGATTACGGACCAAGCGAAGATTATTTAGGCAAAGTATTGCCCAACTATCGCCAGCGCCTGTTTTTGGCGAGTAAGACAGCAGCGCGCGATCGTGATGGTGCATGGCGAGAATTAGAGCGCAGTCTCAACCGCCTCAAAACAGATTACCTCGATCTGTGGCAACTCCACCACGTCTCCTTTGAAGCAGAATTAGATAAAATTTTCGCCAAGGATGGAGCAGCGCGCGCCTTAGAAGAAGCAAAACAGCAAAAACTCGTGCGTTTTGTTGGTATCACCGGACACCACGAACCAGATATTATTGCCGAAGGTTTGCGCCGCTATGCTTTCGATACCGCACTCATCCCCGTAAACGCCGCAGATAAACACCATCCGCGTCCATTTATTCCCCAAGTGCTACCAGTTGCGCGGCAAAAAAATGTGGGAATCATTGCCATGAAAGTGCCAGCATACGGACGCTTGTTCAAACCAGGCGTATTAGATGGAATGCACCAAGCATTTGGATACGCACTTTCACAACCTGGGGTGCATTGTGCCGTTATTGCTGCCGAAACAGTCGCACAACTGGAGTCAAATATCGGCGTAGCGCAGGCATTTCAACCCCTGGATCAAAACGCACTAGCAGAAATTGAGCAACGCACAACTACCGCTTGGCAGGATAATACTTTCTTTCGCGCTTGGACTTAAGATAGGGTCATAGCTGTAAATAAGGTTTTTCTATCACAGGACTGACGCAAAGAAACCGGGTTTCTATGAAAAAGAGATCTACGCAGAAACTTTGGTGATAGATTCGTCGTGGGTAAGTCCTGGCAAAGAAACCGGGTTTCTATAAAAAATCGTCGCTTTAGAACCAGAGATCTACGCAGAAACTTTGGTGATAGATTGGGTATCACATATGACCTATTACCAATGATACTTGACTGCTGCCAACGGTTTGAGGGCTGACGCAAAGAAACTAAGGTGATACGAAAAATCGTTGGTTTGGCAACCAGAGATCAACGTATCACCTTAGTTTCTGGCCTCCTTTGAGCGTAAGTCCTGTGCCACATACAACAAATTTGACTACCTTGAAGTTATTAGCGATACAATATAAGCTACTGCGGTGAAAACTTACCTCTGACCAGTCCCAATACTTACCTTTTTGTTTGTGCCGATTTCAGAAATTTAAAAATTGCTCCTGGAATTTTAGCAAAATGATGCTAACCCTTAAAAAACTTAAAAAAAAGTCAACCCTGGCTCTAGTCGCGCTAATTGCAGCAGCGTATCTAGGTAACTATTTTAGTCTTTCACTGTTTTTTGGCATAGATTTTCTGTTTGGCAGCATCGCCGTATTGCTAGTATTGTACCTGTTTGGACTAAGTTGGGGTATTCCAGCAGTAGTTATAGCTAGCTGGCATACATTTATCCTTTGGAACCATCTCTATGCAGCAATTGTTCTGATCTGCGAAGCAATATTTGTCGGCTACTTTTTCCAAAAAAAACGCAAAAACATACTGCTGCTAGATGGCATTTACTGGTTGCTCATCGGGATGCCATTGGTGTGGATATTTTATGCTGGTTTTCTCAATTTCGAGACAAAACAAGCTTTGCTCGTAGTCCTAAAACAATCGGTTAACGGGATTTTTAACGCTCTAATTGCCAACCTGATTATAGCGCATTTACCTATTT
This sequence comes from Microseira sp. BLCC-F43, assembly GCF_041929235.1. Classification (NCBI taxonomy): domain Bacteria; kingdom Bacillati; phylum Cyanobacteriota; class Cyanophyceae; order Aerosakkonematales; family Aerosakkonemataceae; genus Microseira; species Microseira sp. BLCC-F43. The sequence goes on along the minus strand of NZ_JBHFNP010000289.1, from coordinate 31,547 downwards.
ATAAATGGGTCGGTCGTCCCCAGCTAAAAAGAACTATTTCATTCCGGCGCAGCTTATTAAACTTGTTCGTGGCTTTTGTATTTTTTCCGGCACTGATACTAATGGTATTCGACGGGAATCGGGTGATGCTGAATACTGAAAATAGAATTCAGAGCGAATTGCAATCTATTACCGCAGACTTAGATTTTGAGCTGCAATCTTGGTACGATCAACGGTTGAAAGCACTTACAGAATTAGCGCGAATTGCTGGGGGAAATACACCGATCGACAAGCTCCAGCAAAGCACAGAACTGCTCCAGCGGACATTTTCAAGTTTCTCTAAACTGAAAGTTGCTAACCCCGCCGGTACTGTTATTGCCGCAAATCCAATTATTAATGAAACAGGGGAATCGACCCTGGGTTTAAATATAGCTATACAACCGATTTTCCCCCAAGTAAAAACCAGCTTAATCCCCCAAATAACTGATGTTTATATCGGGCTGAATTTCAAGCAAAATGTTGAGATAGGCGTCCCCGTTATTGTGGATAAACAATTTCGTGGTTTAGTTCATGCTACGTTAAACCTGAAAGAAATCAGTCAACTGCTAAAATCCCAAGTTAATAATCAAGAATTAAGAATAGATCTGATAGATAAAACGGGGAGAATTATTGCCAGCAGTCAAGCAGAACCAGCGGTAAGCCAAAGCCTGGAACGTAGCCGAAGTGGAGAAATAAAACCAAAAATTAATGGGGTTTATCAATGGCTACCGCCTAAAGGAAAACTGCCAAGTATGATGCGGTGGAAAAAATCATTTTATGTCCAAGAAACTAACCTTGGTAGCAACATTCCCTGGAAACTAATTGTGGCAGTCCCAGCTGCACCCTATATCAGCTATCTAGAAAATGTTTATATCATCGACCTGGGTATTACGCTCTCCATCGCCGTGTTGGCGCTTGTCTTAGCAAGGCTTTTGAGCCGTCAGTTAGTCAGTCCTCTGGCAAAATTAGCCAGCGAAACGACTAACTTGCCCCATAAAATAATGGAGCAAAAACCAATTGGTTGGATAGATAGTTCGGTATCAGAAATAGAAGCTTTAGTCCAAAACTTTCAGCTCATGTCAGTGGCGCTTAATCAAAAATTTCAGGAAATTAAAAGCGCTAACGAAACTCTGGAAGAACGAGTGAAAGAACGGACGGATAAGTTAGTCAAAGCTAACAAAAAATTAAGGAATGAAATTATCGAACGCAAGCGAGTAGAGGCAGAACTCAAGAAAGAGCGGAACTTTATTTCTGCTATTCTCGATACTACGGGGGCTTTGGTGATAGTTATGGACTCTCAAGGACGCATTGTAGGCTTTAACCGCGCTTGCGAGGAATTAACCCAATATGAGTTGGCTGAAGTTGAAGGTAAGTATGTTTGGGAGTTGTTATTAATTCCGGAAGAGGTAGAACGAGTCAAAGCTGTTTTTCAAGAACTTCAAGAGGGGAGTCGTCCGAATCAGCATGAAAACTACTGGGTAGCAAAAGATGGAACTCGCCGCTTGATTGCTTGGTCTAATACCGTTTTGTTAAATGCGGATGGTTCGACTCAGTATGTTATTGGTAGCGGAATTGATATTACCGAACGCCAGCAAGCAGAGTCAGCACTGCGAAAAAGCGAAATTCTGCGGAAACAGGCAGAAGCATTAGAGCAAGCAAACCGCATCAAAGATGAATTTTTAGCGATTGTTTCCCACGAATTGCGGACACCGCTTAATTCTATTTTAGGATGGGCGAAATTGTTGCGCTCGCGCAAATACGACGCACCCACAACCGAACGCGCTCTCGAAACCATCGAACGCAATGCTAAATCTCAAGCGCAACTGATCGATGATATTTTAGATATCTCGCGCATCGTCAGAGGCAAAGTCCGTCTAAATATGCGCCCGATTAACCTCGTACCCGTTATCCAGTCGGCGATTAATTCGGTGTTACCCACAGCGGCGAATAAGAATATTCAAATTGAATCTGTAGGCGCGGGTTTAAACAGCTTGTCTGCTGAAAGCTCAGATCTTTCCTTAAACCCGCCCCTACGTGTTTTCGCAGATGCAGAACGCTTGCAGCAAGTTGTCTGGAATTTGCTTTCAAATGCAGTTAAGTTTACACCCGAAGGCGGAAGAGTAAAAGTAAAACTGTCAGCGATCGTGGGTAATAGATCATCCCATTCCCAGACACATTCAAAGAACGAGGGTAGTGAAAACGAACAATTACCCATTACCAATTACCCATTACCAATTACCAAATACGTCCAAATTACCGTCACCGATACTGGCAAAGGTATCAGTCCTGAATTTTTACCTTATGTGTTCGAGCGTTTTCGTCAAGCGGATAGTTCAACAACTCGATCCTACGGTGGATTGGGATTAGGACTGGCAATTGTGCGTCATTTGGTTGCACACCACGGCGGTACCGTCAGCGCCGATAGTCCAGGAGAGGGACAGGGGGCGACGTTTACCTTTATGTTGCCGCTGTTGGAAGAAACTCCGGCAAATGCAGGTGAGCAGGGGAGCAGGGGAGCAGGTGAGAATAAACAATACTCAATGCCCAATGCCCAATTACCGATGCCCCTCAATGGTTTGCACGTACTTGTAGTTGATGACGATGGGGATACTCGTGACTTTTTGATGGCGGCGCTACAGGAGGGTGGGGCGCAGGTAACCAGTGCGACATCGGTGGAGGAAGCTCGCGCATCCCTCCAACAATACCACCCCGACGTACTGATCAGCGATATTGGAATGCCCGAAGCCGATGGCTACGAGCTCATCCATCAGGTGAGAACTTCCCCATCTCCTGAAATCGCCAAAATTCCCGCCCTCGCCCTCACCGCCTATGCGCGGGAAGAAGATAGCAAAAAAGCCCTCGATGCCGGTTTCGGGATGCACCTGCCCAAACCCGTCGAACCCGCTCAGTTAATTTCCGTCGTCGCCCAACTCGCCCGACGTACTGCTTAATACCCATAGCACTTACCCAAAGAAACTTTGGTGATACCAAAAATCGTTTGTTTGGCAGAGATCAACCTCGAAACCGGGTTTATGGCCTCGTGACCCAGCATTTATAAATTAATTGTTAAGAATAATGGGTGTTCTTTGATTTAAAGGATTACAATCTTTTGACGAGGGACAAGTTAATAATGTTTTTTACATCTCATATCAAAAAATTTTATTTTTTATTAATATAGATTCGTTGAATTCACATCTATCTCAGGGTAGATTTGAATCAATATCAGCGGTATTAGCCGAAAATGAATCATTTATAAATACCCCCCCGTAGGATTGCATAGTTGACTTAAAGCAGGTTTTATTAGAAAATTGCAAGCGTTATAATATCGCAGTTTAGAAAATGATTATCGGTAACATAACCCCGAATTATATTGGGGCTTGGAAACAGCTAACAGCCAAGTGGTAAGCAAAAATGATCGCACTTCCATCCTCTACAATCGAATTCTCAAGCTTGCTGCACTGGGTAATACAGCCCCAGTTAGCCATGCACATTCCCGATGGCTTTTTGAGCCTACCCGTTAGCCTCGTCACTTGGATAGTTGCGATCGCTTTAATTGCACTATGTCTAAACCGAGTCGAGGGAGAATATCAAGAACGGGCAGTTCCTTTGATGGGAGTGTGTGCGGCATTTATTTTTGCGGCTCAAATGATTAATTTTCCCATACCAGGAGGAACGTCGGGACACTTGTTAGGTGGAACGCTGGCAGGTGTTTTATTAGGGCCTTGGGCTGGATCGTTAGTCATGGCGGTAGTATTTATCGTGCAGGCGGTGGTGTTTCAAGATGGGGGTATCACAGTCTTGGGTGCAAACATCACCAATATGGGATTAATTGGCACGTTTTGCGGTTACTATCTTTATCGCACAATTCGCCATGCCCTGGGCAGAGATAGCTGGAGAGGCATTGGAATTGGTACGGCTGTTGCGGCTTGGACAAGTGTAGTAATTGCCTCGATTTTGTGTGCGATTCAGCTAGCGTTATCGGGAACCATACCGTTAGGAATTGCCCTAGTTGCAATGGCTGGCTGGCACGTAATAATTGCGATTGGAGAAGCGTTAATTACATTGGTGACAGTCAGTTTTGTTTGGCGGAATCGCCCGGATTTACTTTATCATCCGCCCCGCAAAAGGATCGGATCTATTTCTCGTCCTCTTTCATCGCGATAAGGAGTTGATAAAGATATGAGTAATACAAATTCGCCCTCGCGCAACCGGGCTTTTATTATTGCTGGTTTGGGTGTTTCCCTGCTAATTGCAGTCTTACTTTCTCCCTTCGCCAGTCAAAATCCCGATGGTTTAGACCGCGTCTCCCAAGATTTAAAATTTGATACGAAAGCAACTGAAGAAACACCGGCTAAAAAGTTACCTTTCTATCAGGTATTTGACGAGTATGCCGCGCGAGGCGTACCGGAAGCGCTCGCAACCCCAATCGCCGGTCTAGTCGGCACTTTAGTCACCTTTGGCTTAGCTTGGGGCGTTGGTAAATTAGTAGTTCGCCGTCATGATATTGATAGCGAGAGGGATGAGCAGGTGAACAGGTGAGCAGGTGAGAAAATTCCTTCATTCTTTTCTCTTCTCTCTGTGTTCTCTGTGTCTCTGTGGTTGGTTAAATAGGTATTCTTCCGGTGAGAAAAGAGTAAACCTCGTTTCAATCCAAAATCCTGCAACAGGGCGGGTTTATTCAAATTATCGGTAAGAGTCAAAATTGGCTGGGAAAACCCGCCCCGACAAAATCTAAAATCTAAAATCTAAAATCCCCAATTCTCCCTCAATGTTGCTGCACGTTAACGCATTTCATCTCGATATCGATAGCAAAGGCAAGACTTGGTGGCACAAGCTGGCGCCCCGCACGCGCCTGCTGTGTACGATTTTGCTCGTATTTGCTATTGCCTTAACTCCCAACGGTCGATGGTGGTCTTGGGCAATTTATGCAATGGGCGTAGTGGGTGTTGTATTAATTAGTCGGATAAAGTTGCCAGTTTTACTAAAGCGAATTGCCGTAGAATTTGCCTTTATTAGCGCTGTTTTGTTAGGAACTTTATTTCGCAGCGGTGGCGAGGTTGTAGCATCTTGGGGAACGGTGAAAATTACCACAGAAGGGTTGTTGGTATTGGGGAGCGTTACAACCAAAGCGCTGCTATCTCTAATAATGCTAAATCTGCTAACGCTTACGACTTCAATTCCGGCGTTGCTGAATGCATTAGTTGCATTGCGAACTCCACGGTTATTGGTAGCAACTCTGGGGTCAATGTATCGCTATATTAGCGTGTTAATTGGGGAATTTAATGCCATGCGGCGGGCAGCTGCATCGCGCAATTTTACGGGTAACGGTAGCTGGAAACGCCAAGTGATTGGCAACATGATGGGGTCGCTGTTTATCCGCACTTACGAACGGGGCGATCGCATCTACCAAGCCATGCTAGCCCGCGGTTATCAAGGCATTCCACCCGCCTTGGACGTTCCCTCCGGTGGACGACGCGATATCCTCGCTTTAACTTTAACCTTAATCTTGACACTACTAGGACAAGTTATTTACCTATTTAAATGGTAATCGGTAATGGGTAATAGGTAATAGTAATAATAATTACCAATTACCAATTAGCAATTAGCAATTAGCAATTACCAATTAGCAATTAGCAAACTTCCAATGCACCACAACCCGATATTGATCGAAAATCTCACCTACACCTACCCCGATGGCACGACAGCTTTGCGGGAAATTAATATATCGATCAAAGCTAACGAACGAGTGGCATTAATCGGTGCGAATGGTTCGGGAAAATCTACGTTGCAATTACACTTAAATGGTATAATTATTGCCCAAGAAGGACGGGTGAAAATCGGCGGATGGCCTGTTTGTAGCGAAAATTTGCCAGAAATTCGCAATTTTGTGGGGTTGGTATTTCAAAATCCAGATAATCAATTATTTATGCCCACGGTTTGGGAAGATGTGGCTTTTGGTCCGATGAATCAAGGTTTGCGCGGGGAGGAACTAACAAAACGAGTGCTAGCAGCAATGGCGGCGGTGAGTATCGATCCAGAACGCTATGGTCAGCGGAATACGGAGAATTTATCTGGGGGGGAAAAGAAACGGATTGCGATCGCAGGCGTTTTAGCGATGAACCCCCAGGTGCTGGTATTGGACGAACCCTCGGCACAGTTAGATCCGCGATCGCGCCGCGAGTTAATCAACCTATTGCGAAGTTTACCCCTAACTCAACTAATTGCTACCCACGATCTGGATCTGGCATTGGAATTATGCGATCGCACGGTAGTTTTAAGTCAAGGTCAAGTTGTCTTCGATGGTAAAACCGAGCAAGTAATGAGCGATGGGGATTTCTTACTACAGCACGCTTTAGAATCACCCCTGGGCTACAGTCGTCCTTATTGTTTACTAGCAGACGCACCCGGATGCGCCACCCCCATCCCTCGCGCCGCCATCCCCCATCACCACTAATATTTTTCATTTAGGAAAGTGGCTAATATTTCCACAACTCGACCCGTCGCCGCGTCTCCCACTCTCCGCGTCTCCCCTACTAATCTCTTCCCAACCTCAACCAACCGAACACATCCCCCACCGTCAGCCGCAACTCTGCAACCAAGTCCGGAACGGGTAACAAATCTGTCGCCTCCTCAAACAGTTCCGGTTGCTGTCCGGGTGGGTAAACCAGCACAGAGCGTTCATCCGAGTCCATCAACCAGCCCAATCTACAACCGTGTTTGAGACAGTGCAGGATATTCCTGGTGACTTTAGTTTGACTTTGGTCTGGGGAGAGAATTTCAATAGTCCAGTCTGGAGCCGCCTCGAATACATTGGCAATATCGCCATTCTGATCAACGGGTATCCGATTCCAAGCGAACACCGCCACATCCGGTACAATTGACCGTCCGCCAAAGCTACACCGCAATTCTGGACAGGCTAAGGCAATCTGACGCTCCTCGACCACTTGGTTAATCTTAGTGACCAATTTACCCTGTAATTTACTGTGTTTTCCCTGTGGCATTGGTTTTTGGATAATTTGACCGTTGATGTACTCGCTGGCTGGCTTGGTTTCTGGCAGTTGCAGAAATTCTTCCAGCGTCAGGGTTTTTGTCGGGGTCTGTACCATAAGACGCAAGCCTCCCATGCTCTCTCCTCATCTTAGGCTTCGCCCGCCCATCGGTACAAATGACAATTATTGACAATAAACTCCCGCCCTCGTATATTTAATTTCAGTAGAAACTTTTGCAAATAATTTTCAATAGCAGGGTCCTGCCCTGCCAGATATCCCCTAACTATGGAAAATAGAAAATTGCAGCCGACACCGACTTTGGCGTCGGTAAGTACGAATGCTTACAGATCGAGAGAAAGGGAAGCACTTTCACAAAAGTTAAGCTGTTGAAATAATTTTGAAGTTTTTTAAACAAAGCTTTTAACTCTTTAGTTTTTGCTATTGAGGTGGGAATGTTTGAGTTTTAAATCCACCTCAATAAAATATCTATTTGGCTGTTGGCAATTTGCCAGCAACGCTTTTACTTAAGTACAGGTAAATTTGCAGTTCATGGTGACAACGGTATCAGGAGCAACATTTTTATTCATGCATCTACATCTGACACATCTACTAAATTTACCAGGCGCGATTGTCGAATCCTTTACTGATTCTGAAGATTTGATTTGTTTGAGGTTAAGCTTTTTAGCCGAGGGAATTGAATGTCCTCATTGCCGTAACTATACCGAAGAATTGCATCAAGTGCGACCAATTATGGTAAGAGACTTACCAGCCTTTGGCAAAACGGTGTATTTGCATCTGCCGCGCCGTCAGTTTTATTGTAAAGCTTGCCAGCGCTATTCCACAGAGCGACTGGATTTCATCGATTGGCGTAGAAGATATACCCATCGATATGAAGAAAGCATTTACGAGCAAGCGAACAACTCCAGCATCGAGATAGTCAGCCAAAAACAACGGCTGAGTTACGAGGAAGTCAAGAGCATTGTCAGGTCTGTGAGTAAAAAGAAAAAATCAACTTCATGAAAATATATAATTATTGCAGCTTTACTACATCAGTAAAAATTATCACCATTAGCCTGCTAATTTAAAAATAATTGTTTAAATAAACATAAACGAAGTGCAAATTTATACTAAAAAAGGAGTAAGATTTAAAATAAGCTAGGAATCTGTAAAAAAAGTTTTCTCTCTATCACATAAACGCCGAGACCATAACCGATCGTCGAAGGGTGAGGGTGATAGATTCAGATTCAAGAAGCGATCGCTTCAGTGGCAGAAGCATCCAATTTGTCAATAAATAGAAACGCAGAAAAGCGTTATATGTCCCCTTGTCAATCGTTTCTGAGTAGCCAGATGAACGAAAAATTTTCTATGGAAATGCAATCCCAGCCTGATTCAATTTCAGTGGGATTTCCCAAACAGCTAGATATTGCGAAGGTCAGCGTTTACGCCCTCAGCTTTTTATCGGCAGGGATGTTTCTCTTCTTGCCATTCGTTAACTTATTGCATCCCAGTCCTTGGCAGAGATGGATGGGAACAATTCACGGCTTTGCATCATTATTAGCGACTGTCGTAGCCGTGTATGCAGGGCATTTAGCCTTTCCCTTGCTGCGCGGCGTGAATAAAATCCTGCCCCAAATGCGTACTCTGACGTTTTGGTCAACCTTTATCGCATTTTTGGGAATCGCTACCGGCAATTTAGCTTACATGCGATACCGCGCCGGTCTAAACTTCGGCGGCGCCAGGGCATGGCTGAAAGAAAACTCGCCTTTAGTGCAGTACGTCTTGATGGAATACCACGAATTTACCGTGTTATTTACCTTGCCCTTGGGAGTCGCTTGCACCTGGATTTTGTGGCATTACGGCGACTCAATTCTAGAAAAAGAAAACCGACCCGTTCTCACAGCAACCTGCGTGGCTTTAATGGCGATGATGTTTTTTGCAATGGGCGGATTAGTCACAGGACTTGGTGTAGCTAAAGTCCACGCATTGTAAAAATATTGCATTGAGAGTTTTGAGAGAAAAGATCGCGACTGAAAAAGTAGAGAGATTCGGAGGCGGATAAAATGACTCGGCAACTAACTCGCGTCACAAGAAAGGTAGCAGAAGAGGAACCGATATACGGCAAATTTTGGGGATGGTTAAAAAACTTTCCCAACGGCTTGGCTGAAGGTTCAACAAATCCACCCACTGTTTCTGGACCAGCAGCGGCGGCGTTAATTAGTGCGGGAATTGGCTGCGTGACGATGATGGTGACGCACCATTTGTCGGATGCAGATAAATCTAAAGCAACGGAAAAATTTGTTCACTCTCTCGGCGCATGGATACCGGGAAGTTACAATACAAACGAAATGTGGGGCAACATTGGCAGTTACACCGGCAAAGAAACAATGTTGTTAGTAGGTTGGCTGGTGAGTTGGCCTATTCTTTACGCGATCTTGAGGAACAAGAACGTTAAATCAAGAACGATATTCTTCTGGATGTTTGCCTTGTTCGTTGCAGCCACTGCTATGAGTTGGCATCCTTTGTTCCCCTATTTACCGTTGATGTAAAAAGTGTGAGGTTTAGTTATGCAAGAACAGATCAAGCCAATGCCCGCCAGGGAAATGCACAAATATGTTTGGGGTTTTGTGGGAGTATTTTTCCTGATTGCGGGGAGTTATCCTATTTCTTTCTGGCGAGTCAGTCAGCATGAAAAATTTGCTGGGTTTCACGTCAAATCTTTAACCGATGAGGGGCAGTTAAACCTGCCCTCTGATACAGCAGTAGCCGTTCAAACGCCTGCTAATAATCCTACAACCAGTAATAATCCATCGGTAGCGGTTCAACCTGCTAATACTGCTGAAACAATAGCAAGCAGTAATCATGCATCGGTAGCGGTTCAACCTGCTAAGACTGCTGAAACAATAGCAAGCATTAATAATGCATCGGTAGCAGTTACACCTGCTAATCCTCCGGGAGAAATTACAACCAGTAATAATCCATCGGTAGCGGTTCAACCTGCTAATTCTGCTGAAACAATGGCAAGCATTAGTAACACAAATGCTCTGGCACAACCAGAAAAAATAACAGATGCCAACCAGTCCACTGCGATCGTAAATCCGACTATTGGCAATAATGCTTCTGAACAGATTGTGATTAATGACAGTCAAGTTACGGTTAATCCAACTGACCGAGTTCAGCTAAGGGCATTAAACCAGAAGGTGTACGACCAAATTGCAACAGATTGGCAATCGGGACGCAGATTGGCGCAGCGTTTAACCTACCGCGTCAGCGTGACGGCTTCCGGAGCGATCGCATCCTTCAAACCGATCAATCAAGCTGCATCGGATTTGGTTCAACAAACGCCTCTGGCAAACTTGCTGCCATCTTCTGCCGCCGCGAATACCCCTGTAGTTGACTTTAGGGTAGTATTTACATCCCTTGGCATACTGGAAGTTAGTCCTTGGGATGGATTCCCCAAGTAGGACTGGGTTTAACGGGTAAACCGCCCTCCAAGGAGCAGTTCTCTGGCAAAATGCATAATATTGTCAACTGGTTCTTGAATAAACTTGCAACAATTAACTAGGAATTATTGGCAATTCAATGCAGAATCTTCCCATACCAGAGAAAAGAAAACCTTGGACTCGACGCCAACTCTTGCAACTGGGATTAGCAGGCGGCGTTGGCGTCACGGGTGCAGCTTTGGGACTGCAAACCCTGAGTGCAAAACTCTTGCCACAAGTAAAAATACCACCCTTACCCGGCGATACGCCAGATGGGGGTAACGGGATTAACCCTTTGCAAGTCCTGCGTGATTTTGATTACGGCACTGTTAAGCGAGAAAACGGACGCACGCTCCGCGAATTCCGGATTACAGCCAAAACTTCCACGCTGCAACTCAACAGTGCTGTAACTTTTAATACTTGGAATTGTAACGGGCGCGTACCGGGACCAACCTTGCGGGCAAAAGAAGGCGATCGCATCCGCGTTTTATTCTACAACCAAGGCGGACATTCCCACTCGCTGCACTTTCACGGCACCCATCCCCCTGAAGCAGATGGCGTCAAACCCATCGCCAATGGCAAGGCCACGATTTATGAATTTGACGCCGAACCCTATGGTGTACATTTATACCACTGTCACGTTGAGCCGGTGACCCGTCATATCGGCAAAGGGTTGTACGGCATGTTCATCGTCGATCCACCCGGCGGACGAAAGCCAGCGGATGAGATGGTATTAATTATGGCTGGGTACGACATCAACGACGACAACCGCAACGAACTTTATGCGTTTAACGGGTTACCCGACTACTACCATCACCATCCCATCCCCATCTACAAAGACCAACTGATTCGGCTGTACGTCCTCAACATGATTGAATACGATCCGGCGGCGACGTTTCACCTCCACGCCAATTTCTTCGATGTCTATCGCACGGGGATGACTCTGACTCCCAGCGAGACAAGCGACGTAATTACGATGGGGACTGCGGAAAGGCACATCCTGGAATTTTCCTATCGCTACCCCGGTAAGTACATGTTCCATCCCCATCAGGACATTATTGCCCAAAACGGCTGTATGGGTTTGTTGGAAGTCCTCAACGTCTAGAAACCCGGTTTTTGTTTGCGATAAATTTGCAACAATTACACCTAGCACGCCCGCAAGCCAGGATTTTAATCAAAATTTCTCATTGGCTTATTGAAAAATAAACTCATCAAATGGGATAATGAGGTTCTGATTTATCCCCTAAGAAAATCCTTATCATGAGCGCTTTTCGTTCTTACTATTACACCGTTGCCATTGTCAGCTTGATCGCGTTAACTGGCTGTAGCAGTTCTACGACTACCAACAATACACAAACCCCAGCCGCCACATCACCAGTAGCAAGTAATACTGAAACACATAGTCATAACCACGGGGGTGGCAAGAAAATTAACATCAATTCGGCGATTCTGTCCGAGTTAGATAAATTAGAAGCTAAGTTAGGCATTCCGGCGCTATCGAATCAAATTCAAGCTGGTCGTCCCTACGCTTCTCCTGAAGAATTAGTCTCGAAAAAAGTACTAACTCAAGCGCAGTTTGACCAGATTAAAGAAATGGTGACCATTGAAGATGTGGTGCTAACTGGAGAAGCAAAAGATGTTGACTACATGACCAAATTAGGTCTGATGAAAGGACATCTTTTAGTGGCAAAAGAACTCCTAGATTTACAACAAGCAAAACAGGCAGAACCCCACATCGGACACCCGGTGGAAGAAATTTATACCGATGTGGAAGATCAGTTAAACGAGCGTAAAGTTAAAGAATTCAAGACAACTTTAATTAGCTTGCAAGATTTGGTGAAATCTCAACCCAAAGACGCCAAAGTTGCCACAGAATTTGGCAATTCGATGCAAGCGGTGGATAGTGCTATCCAAGGGATACCGGAAGGGCAGCGCCAGTCGCCTAAATTTGTGCTGCAAGTGATTAACGAGTTGCTCGATGCGGCGAATGCGGAATATGGGGCGGCGATCGCTGATAATAAAATATCAGCGCTGATTGAATATCAAGACTCGCGCGGGTTCGTTATCTACGCCAATACTCTCTACCAAACCATCGCCGCTCAAATGGCAAAAGAGCATCCCGAAGCTCATAAATCCATTACTACCAGCATGGCGGAACTGGCAAAAAATTGGCCTAGCGTCACCGCACCCCCCGCACCCGTAAAAACACCAGACCAAGTGACGCAATTGATTAAAACAATTGAGCAAAACTCTCAAAAAGTCATTGGAAATGGCTGATGGGAAATTTGGGCAAATTTTAAATAGAGGAGTGAGTTAAGAATGCCTGAAATAGTGTGGAGGGAGCATGTCAGGAATGCAAATCTATACCAACACCGTGAAGGGTGTGGCTATACAAACCAAGCCCGCTTTAGCGGGCTAAAGCTTTTAAAGCCTGGGTCGGCAGGCTTTGTTTGTGTAGCGACACCCTTTAGGGTGTCGGCTACAAAGTTGACATGCTCCCTAGTGTGGAAGTCTCTGCTGTTGACACCAGCAGCATTATGTGCTGCGTTGACGTTCTGTAGTACAGCGATCGCAACAGAAACGCCAGGGTCGAGGGACAGTCTCAATCAAGTCACCTCGGTATCTCAGCTTACCGACGTAGACCCAACCCACTGGGCATTCCAGGCATTGCAATCTCTGGTCGAACGCTATGGTTGCATAGAAGGATATCCGGATCGGACGTATCGGGGCAACCGCGCCTTGACGCGCTATGAATTTGCCGCTGGGTTAAATGCCTGCTTAGACCGAATTCAAGAACTGATTGCCGCTGCTGTTGCCGACTTGCCGAGTCGAGACGACATCGCCACAATCCGGCGCTTGCAAGAGGAATTTGCCGCCGAACTCGCCACATTGCGGGGGCGCGTCGATGCGCTGGAAGCACGCACTGCCAGATTGGAAGCGAATCAGTTTTCCACCACAACCAAACTTAGAGGAGAAGTTATCTTTGCCCTCGCTGGTGCCTTCGGCGACGAAAAGGCTAACAGCCAAGATGATATAGAAGACAATATCACTTTGAGCCATCGCACCCGTCTCAATTTTGATACCAGCTTCAGCGGCAAAGACCAACTAAGAGTGCGCTTGCAAGGCAGAAACACCACCCCCCTCAGCGGGGATGTCACCGGCACTAACATGACCCGCCTCTCCTTTGATGGGAATGAGGAAAACGACGTTCGCATTGATGACATGTACTATCGCTTCCCCTTGGGTAAGCAGACCACAGTTTGGGTAATTGCCAATGCTTATGGCTCAGAAAATATTGCCGATCCCCTCAATCCCTTGCTCAGAAGCGACGGTAGCGGTTCCATTTCCCGTTTTGGGCGGTTTAGCCCCATTTACCGCCTCGCCGAAGGGCCTGGGATTGCCCTCAACCATCAATTTAGCAACGCCGTCAATCTAACAGTGGCTTACCGAGCTAGAAATGCCAACAATCCCAGCGACAAAGCAGGACTTTTTGATGGTAACTATGGTGCTTTAGCTCAGCTGACCTTGACGCCAACTAAAAACTTTGGTGTGGCACTCACCTACGTCAATTCTTACTTCCCCGGTACCAGCGTCGATACTTCCGGAAGTACCGGCAGTGCTTTCGCCAGAAGACCTTTCAATCAAGTTGCCACCTTCACCCATTCCTATGGTTTGGAAAGCACCTTCCGGTTGAGTCAGAACTTTACTCTTTCCGGTTGGCTGGGTTTAACTCAAGCTGAAGCCAAAGCAGGAGCAAACAAAGGCAATGATGCCACAATCTTCAACTGGGCCGTCACCTTCGGCTTCCCAGATCTGGGTAAAAAAGGCAACCTAGCTGGATTTGTCGTTGGGATGCCACCTAAAGTCACCGATAACGACATCAACACCCGCGAAGACCAAGACACCTCATTACACCTAGAGGCGTTCTACCGCATCCAAGCTACTAACAATATCTCTATCACTCCGGGAGTAATCGTAATTACCAATCCAGAACACAATGACAGCAACAACACCATCTACGTAGGAACGGTTCGCACCACCTTTAGTTTCTAGACCTGAGCATACCTGGAGCTATGTCCTGCGATCGCCCCCAACCTAGAAACCCGGTTTCTGCCTCTATCTCTGATGACAAAGCCAAAATTCTGCCTAGAAACCGGGTTTCTGCCTCTATCTCTGATGACAAAGCGATGATTTTTCCTAGAAACCGGGTTTCTGCCTCTATCTCTGATGACAAAGCGGCTATTTTCCATAGAAACCCGGTTTCTGCCTCTATCTCTGATGACAAAGCGATGATTTTTCCTAGAAACCCGGTTTCTTTGCCTAAATCCTGAGAATAATTCTCGTTAAATACAAAAACGTGCCGCTAAATCTCAATTGCCAATCTTGAAAGAAATGGAAAGAAAGATTATGGAGACTCAAATTAAATCTAGAATTGTAAATCACACTTGGCCTAATTTACCCCTAACAACTGATGAGAGAACTTGACCAGGAGAAAGCCATCCACCTGCTGAACACCATCATGGAATTTGAACTAGCGGGTGTCGTGCGGTATACCCACTACTCACTGATGGTGACTGGCCCGAATCGGATTCCGATTGTCACCTTTTTCAAGCTGCAAGCGACCGAATCTTTGACCCACGCTCAACAAGTGGGAGAGATTCTCACAGGTTTAGAAGGTCATCCTACCCTGCGGGTTGCACCGATCGAGGAGACTTACAAACACGCGGTCAAGGATATTTTAGAGGAGACACTGCACCATGAGAAAAAAGCGCTGTTATTGTACAAAGAATTACTCGACGTAGTAGAAAATGCCAGCGTTTATCTAGAAGAATTTGTTCGTACCATGATCGGTACAGAAGAAATGCACACCATAGAAATCAAAAAAATGTTGCGGGATTTCAGTTAAACGCTAATGGGTAATTGGTAATTGGTAATTGGGTTATATTTATAGTAACAATTTCTTGGCGATTACCCATTACCGATTACCCAATGAGAAATTATGGATTTTAGTGCTGCTTTACCGACATTTGTAATTACGCTGCGCGAGGGAGTAGAAGCCGCCCTCGTGGTGGGAATTGTCCTAGCTTATATCAAAAAAGCCCAGCAACAAGGGCTTAAATCTTGGGTTTATGCTGGCGTGGGAGTTGGACTCATAGCGAGTGCTTTGGTGGGTTTGTTATTTGGCTTCGTGGTGCAAGAATTAAGCGCATCTAATCCCAAGTACGCACCCGCAATCGAGCCGTTTTTGGAAGGGGTTTTTAGCGTTATTGCGATCGCAATGCTGAGTTGGATGCTAATCTGGATGACTCAGCAAGCACGCACCCTCAAAGCACAAGTCGAAGGCGCAGTCGGTTCCGCCTTAAAACAAAATAACACTGCTGCTTGGGGCATTTTCAGCTTAATATGCATCGCCGTTTTGCGCGAAGGCTTTGAAACCGTCTTATTTATTTTGGCGAAGTTTCAGCAAGGTTGGGTTCCCGCCTTCGGTGCTGTGACGGGATTGTTAGGTGCGGTAGGAATTGGCGTTTTACTATTTAAGTGGGGCATCAAGATCAACATCCGCCAATTCTTCAAAATCATGGGGATATTATTGCTGTTGATCGTTTCTGGCTTAGTTATATCAGCCCTAGCACATTTCGACACCGCCGTCCATACCTTAGCGCAGATGGATCGCCAGTCCGAAGCATTATGTTTCTACTACGAACACTTTGCCAAAGACCCATCGTGCATTTTAGGGCCGATGGTTTGGAATACTACCAAAATGTTACCAGATGACAAATTCCCTGGGATTATTCTACATACCTTGTTTGGTTACACCGACAAGCTGTATATAGTTGAAGCGATCGCTTACCTTCTGTTTTTAGCCACCGTTGGTAGCGTGTATTTCCGCAGTTTAGGCGGGAAACCCAAATTATCGCCAACTGGTAAATCCGCTTAATTTTCAGGCAGTTGAGCCACTCCTCGCACGCTTCGTGACGAGGAATCAGGCCAGGAATTAAAGTTAGCTTTTCGCTCATTAATAGCTATCTGGCTAACCGTTTCTGGCTTCATGCAGAACTGCTCTAAGGATGAATGACTCAGCCTACGTTCGGACATGCCTAATTGTTCGCAGTTTATTTGAAATTCCTTCCATGCCTGCATTAAGATTGGCTCCAACCTTTCCCACTCACTTTGAGCAAGATGCAATAGAAGGTTATCTTCGTCATTATTGATGTATCTACTCAGGTATGCACTAAAAAGATCGCGATGCATCACAACACCTGTTTGGTCATAGTGAACGCGATCTGACAGTGCTTTCTTAATCCGTTCACCAGTCAAATGGGTTTGTGATAGTGCCGTCTTTTGAGTAGAAAATTGGAGAAACGATCCGCCAGCAATTTCAGCAAGAGCGTTTCAATTCAGATTGGACAAAACCGGGAGACTTAGCAGAAATGGCTTTACCATATCGCTTCTGCCATGCCTTCACCGATACATTTTCAGTTTTGATCTGATTACCATACCTTAAAATCTCGTTGACGATTCGACCGTTTTGAGACTTAGCATAAGCGATCTTACGTCGATCTAATTCTCGCTTTCTGCGAGCCAACTTTTGATATGTTTTAGATTTTTTCCATTGGCGTTTACCCGGCTTTACTTTACCTTTCTTGACAACAATCTTGCGCCCTACCTGACCGGAAAAATCGGGTGAATAGTTTTCTTCGTTGCTGGATCTTTGAGAGCGCTGCATCTGACGCTGTAACGCTTTGATTTCACTTTCATATGTTGGTACTTGCTCTTGCTTTGGGAAGCAGTCCGGCTTTGTTGTCACCAACGAAAGCAATGTTGGAAATGTTAATATCTAGCCCAATAACACCATCAGCCACATAATTTTTCTCTTTTCGATAGGGGTGTCCCTCATTAATTAACTGGGCATACCAGCGCTGCTTACCATTGAGTTCTCGCCACAGCAGGCGAACATATTTTACCGGATGATTTAAGCCATGTTTGATGACAGGGTTTTGATAATCGATATCAGGGGTTAGGGTTAATTTGCCCCAAACTAACTGGTTATTTTTCCATCTAATTCCTTGCTTGTTGGTTTTGCCTTCAACGCTTCTAAATCTAGAATGTACTTTATAGCGAACCTTTTTAGATCGCCCAAACATGACTTTAGAGCTGGATCTAAAAGCGCGAGTGGCTAAAACTTGTTGGGTATTTGAGTCAAGTAGTTGGGCTATCCATTTTGAGCGATTGCTGACGATTGTTGCGTAAGCTTGAATATCGTAATCGGAATATCTGTACGCACTTCTTGCCGCGCTGAATGCTTCACTTCTTTTTTTCTTGGCCTCTCTATTTATCTGTTTGGCTTGCTCCAAGACTTCTGAGTTTTTCACGAGATTCATTCTTGCCATTGCTTCGCTCAGGCAAGCGTTGTATAGTTGCCTCGCTGCTTGAAAGCGAGACAGTAGTTCTTTCTGCTGCTTGCTATCTACAACCAATGGAATTTCTGTGATAAATGATGAAGTCTTGCTTTTAGCCAATTACTGTTGCCTTTTGTTGCAGTAACTTTAATTATGATCTACTGGGTTCGACCTGGATGATAACATTAATTAATCTTAACCAATATTGACGGCAGATAAATCTGCTCGTGTCGTGTTTCCGCCCCGCAATGAATTGACGGGGCTACCACAGTCCCGGTCTTCTTAGGTGTGCCGGTGAGCAGGTGTGCCGGTGAGTGCATAAAAATGCTTGTAGCAGCGTCAAATCGATCGCAATAATCCCACCTGCTCACCTGCACCTCTGCCTACCTGCGCTTTACAGACCTAGTTGGTTACCCCGCTTGTACTGCTCGTAGGCGGCGTAAAATAGGCCAGCGAGGGTTACCAGAATCAAGCCGAGTACGATTCCTGAAAGAAGGGGTTCTACCATGTCAGATCTCCTTGGGTCAGTTTTCTAACCTGTATGTTAACGTTTATTGCTAGTTTCCCATATTACCGGCGATCGCTCCCCAACGCAGCAACCAAGCAAAATCGTTAAGACTGGCTTAAATCCAGCACCAGCGACCTGAGCGTCGAGTCATAATAGCTTGCTTGGTAGGGTCGGAAATCTTAAGCTATGTATATGAATAAAAACTTCCTTTTACATCCTCGCTTTAACCCTGAGTCCAGTCACCCTGGCGCGAACAGCGGCAGCCATCGCCTTGGTGTCAGGATGTTAGCCAAATGTGATCGCTCCTACCCCTGTCTGTAGGGCTATTTCTATGGGGGATAGCTTTGGATTGCTACAAATCATTGCCTTCTAGGAGTATCCTCCCCGGAAAGCAACGTATAACTTTACACTTGTCTGTCGATATAAACCTCATACCATAAGTATTCCGAATCCACTAGCTCCGACAAGTGCGGAGAGGTGAAAACGGGAAGGTTAAATAGGAAAACGTTTGGAAAAGCAAGCTCCTACACCAGAAGTTTTAATTTGGCAACTCATCGGCACATCTCTAGCTGTGGTGCTGATAATCTTGTTGGCAAATTTAGGCGTTCGTCAGTGGCAATTAAAAGATCCTTATGTCAAAAATGTCTTGTCGCTCACCGGCGATCCGATTCGGGGTCATGCTATCTTTCAGATGAACTGTTCTGGGTGTCATGGGCTACAAGCAGATGGTCGCGTTGGTCCCAGTTTGCAGGGAGTTTCCAAACGGAAGTCACAAATAGGTTTAATTCACCAAGTCACCAGCGGCGAGACGCCACCGATGCCGCAGTTTAAACCTAACCCGCAAGATATGGCTGATTTGTTGAGTTATTTGGAAGAGCTTTAATTGGTAATTGGTAATTTAGAAATGCTGTAATCGCTGCTGGCTCCTTGGTGTCTCTCATTCATCCGTCACTTTCCCTCGCATGGTTTTAATTTGCGATCGCTTGGTTTTGCTATCCAAACGCTTTCTTTGAGAAGCTCGGGTTGGTTTGCTCTTTTTACGGGGTTTGGGTAGGGAGATCGCACTCTTAATCAATTCTTGCAATCGTTGCAATGCCTCTTCGCGATTCTGCTCAAGGCTGCGATGTTCTTGAGCTTTGATGACAATCACACCTTCTTTGGTAAGGCGTTGATCGCTCAGTTTCAACAGTCGTTCTTTGTAACGATCGGGCAGTGAAGAAGCCATGATATCAAAGCGCAGGTGAATCGCTGTTGCCACCTTATTTACATTTTGTCCCCCTGCGCCCTGAGAGCGAACCGCACTCATCTCAATTTCATTCTCTGGAATGGTTACTGTGTGGGAAATTTGCAGCATAATTAAACAATTGTGGACAGATGAGATTTCGCTTTAACTAACTCTTAGCTTATCTCTTAGCAGACTATTGCGATCGCATTATCTTTTTTGATTTGCTTTCTGTCGTTCTCGATCGTTAATCAGATAGCCGAATCCAGCGCGCTCGAGGCGTTGAATGAATTCATCGAGTGTATTTCCCAGACTTATAGCGGTTGCTTCTAAATGCCATTGATGCGCTGCAAGTTGTTTGAGGAGATAGGCTCTTTTGGTTTGCGCTTCGGAAAGGCGATAGGTTTTGAGATATTCCAATTCTCCGTTTTCTCGCACGATGGCTTCTCCAATATGATTCTCCGATTTCAGATGCAAATCCGTGATAAACCTTTGCAGCGTAAATCCACCTGCTGTATAGATTCGTTTGCTTTCAATTGGTCTTCCTAGGAGATTGCTTGCCATGAAACCTTGAAATTCTGCCCAGTGCGATCGCATGATCGCCAGTGCTTCTCCCAGGGTTTCCAAGTCATTTACTTTACTGGCATCAATCTCTGCTTCAAGGCGAGTCGTTCTACCATGTAAACCATATTGATAGATCAATTCACCATAGAAATCTTGAAGCAAACTGTTATGCAAGGCACGATAATCTTCTGGCGTCGGCACCACAAATGCTGAGGCAAGACTCTCAGAAATAAATAGTAAAACGCCCACTTGATGCTCGTGAATCTCAAACACCCGCAGCGCATCCTCTAGCGCCGGAATGGCGCGTCCGCTAAAGGAAAACTCAACTCGTGGAGAAAGCCCTTGAGATTTGGCGCGGCGCGAGTAGCCTTCCCAAGCGATTTCTGGCGCTGAAAAATGGATTGACAGAAAACCTTCCATCGCCAGGTGTAAGGGTAGAAACCGCAACTGATTCTTTGCTTCCCGCTTCGCCATTCGGTGCATGACGCGCGCGCTGTTGATGCCGTTGTTATAGCGTTTTCCTTCTGAGATCAATTGTCCGCCCATCGCTGCAACTGGGCTACCGTCATCGCTCCAAGATAGCACCAATCCATGAGGAATGTAGGATATGTATTTGATGCCCCGATCGAGCCTTTCATCATCTAGATTGACGATTGCAACATCTTCGTCATAATTGCGTTTGAGCAGTCGCAAATCGTAGCGAACTTGACGCCGCAGTAGGGGAACTATCCGAACTGCGCCCCAGACTTGAGAGGGAGCAATTTCTAAATTGTCAAGTGCAATCGCTTCCAATAGATGTGCTTTTCTAGCCATTAGTTTGCCCTAGAAGTTGCTGTGCCTTAAAAGCTAAATATTCCTCTAACTCAGAAAGCGAAGCCGTTCCCTCTGCAAATCGCGCAAAACCAAGCACTGTTGGTAAATCTTCTGCATCGCGCAATCCCACAGTGGGAATTAGCGGGCTGATAGTTTTCAAAGTAAAATAATCGCTGTTGAAAACAGGATTGCAATGGATAATCGAAACTCGCCACTTGGTGCGATAAACTCGCAAAATTTCCCTCACCCCACAAGGCGGATCGTTCTCCCAACCATCGGATACGATCGCGATCAGATCCGGTTGTTGGGATAATGCTGCTAGTAACGGCGTTGCTAAATCTGTTTGTCCGCGCGGCGTAACTTGGAGTGGATTGTTAACAGGAATTGTCCAAAAAGCCTGATATTCTTCAGCAGCAGCTTGCAACAAGTAATGCACTGCCAAAGCTATTCCTAGCGGACGGCGGCGTTTTTCCGACGAGCCTGAACTAGAGTAACTGCAATCGAGAACTGCTGCTACTCGTTTGAGTTGCAATGGCGCTTTGTTTAGCGTTATTCTTGCCGATCGCATTAACGCTGCTTCTAATTCTTCCCCTCGTTCTTCTAAAGACAGAACATAAAGCGCCAACTTTGTCAATGGTAAACGATGCCAATCAACTTTAATTTCTGTATCTGCACGGTCTGCACTGCCTTGGAGTCGCAATTTCTCTGCCGCAGTCATTTGTTGTTCAATTCCAGCCAGAAAGCGATATGCCAAGGGCTAGCTGAGCGCTGACGCGCACGCACTCGCGTTCGCGAACGCGCGGAATATTGTGTTTCATGGCTAAACTTTCTGCCACTGTAAACGGCAGATCGTAAACCGCTTTGCCGCTGTAGAAACCTTGGCGAAACTGTTCAAATAACGGCGTTTGAAATTGACGCTTCCACTGCCGAAAGATGAAGGCACCGAGTTCTTCATCTAATTTGAAATGGGCGTGAGTTGCTATCGCTCTCACTTTGGAGCGGTATTTCACAGCTTGGAATGCTAAGCGATCGCCTCGGCTCGTGAGATAATGATGTGCGATCGCCCGCGATCGTCGGTTGTTAATCCCGCGTTTGCGTAACTGCTCCAAAAGTCGCCATGCTCGTTGTGGCGGTAGCGCGTGTAAAGCCGCAGTAATTAACGCATTTTCTTCAGCCCGATGATTTGGATCTGTTTGTTTTCCCGTTGCCAACAATTTGAGAATAATTTGAGCTTGATTGAAGTGATTAATTCCGGCTGCTAAAGTGCGGGCATATAGCAGCCGATAATTGCCCATAATATAGTCGTGCAGGAAATCGATCGACAATCGCTGCCCATAGGCATCATCATAAAACTCGCGCTGTCCAGTGCAGGCAAGACAGGCATTGATAAACATCACCAAATCTTCCCGTGCAACTCGCTCAAATTGCTGCGCCCATTCTTGTTGCACTGTTCCCGATTTCCTGTTTGCTAAAACCGTTTGGGGAATGGCGGCACGACCAGCTAGGACTGTGTTACAGACAGGATTCGGAAGTCGCACCAAAGTCCCACAAACGGTATTTCTAAGCTAGCACACCTAAAAATACCGGGAGCGTGGTAGCCCCGCATTTTTAAATCGGCGCCCAAACGCGACACGGGCAGATTTATCTGCCGTCAATATTAATCAAATTAAATTAATATTGGAGTTCAGGTTAAAAGCAATAGTTTATAATTAAAATTGCTGCAACGAGAGGCGATCGTAATTGGCTAAAAGCAGGACTTCATCATCGATCGCAGAAATTCCATTGGTTGTAGATAGCAAGCAACATAAAGAACTATTGTCTCGCTTTAAAGCAGCGAGACAATTGTACAACGCTTGCCTGAGCGAAGCAATGACCAGAATGAATCTCGTGAGAAACTCAGAAGCCTTCCAGCAAGCCAAACAAATAAACGTTCGGCTGAGCGCTCACGTCGAAGCCAGAGAGGCCAAGAAAAAAAGAAGCGACGCCTTCAGAGCCGCTTCTTCAGCATACAGATATTCCGATTACGACATTCAGGCTTATGCAACAATTGTCAGCAATCGCTCAAAATGGATAGCTCAACTCCTTGACTCAAACACCCAACAAGTTTTAGCCACCCGCGCTTTTAGGGCTAGCGAGAAAGTAATGTTTGGGCGAGCAAAAAATATCCGTTATAAAGTACCTTCTAGATTTAGGAGCGTTGAAGGCAAAACCAACAAGCAAGGAATCAGGTGGAAAGACAACAAGTTAGTTTGGGGCAAATTAACCCTAACTCCTGAGATTGACTATCAAAACCCTGTCATCCAACACGGATTAAATCATCCGGTAAAATACGTTCGCCTTCTGTGGCGAGAACTCAATGGTAAGCAGCGCTGGTATGTTCAGTTAATTAACGAGGGACTGCCGTATCAAAAACAGAAAAATTATGTTGCTGATGGAATTTTTGGGCTAGATATTAATATCGCTAATATTGCTTTCGTAGGTGACAACAAAGCCGGACTGCTCCCCAAAGCAAGAGCAAGTACCAACATACGAAAGCGAGATCGCAGCGCTACAGCGTCAGATGCAGCGATCTCAAAGAGCTAGCAATCTTTCAAACTACTCATCTGACTTTTACGGTCAGGTAGGGCTAATGGTTGTCCTTAAGAAGGGTAAAGTAAAACCGGGTAAGCGCCAATGGAAGAAATCTAAAACATATCAAAAGTTAGCTCGCAAAAAGCGAGAATTAGATGGGCGCAAGATCGCTTATGCTAAGTCTCAAAACGGTCGAATCGTCAATGATATTTTGAGGCTTGGGTTACAGATTAAAACTGAAAATGTATCGGTGACCCCCAGGCAGAAGCGCTACGG
Source organism: Microseira sp. BLCC-F43 (assembly GCF_041929235.1). Classification (NCBI taxonomy): domain Bacteria; kingdom Bacillati; phylum Cyanobacteriota; class Cyanophyceae; order Aerosakkonematales; family Aerosakkonemataceae; genus Microseira; species Microseira sp. BLCC-F43. Next base: position 7,707 of record NZ_JBHFNP010000289.1, on the reverse strand, counting down.
TAAAGCTATTTCTGCTAAGTATCCCGGTTTTGTTCAGTCTGAATTAGCTCGATCTTGCTGTAAGTGCCGGTGGGCAATTTATCAAATTTTCTACTTCACGTAGTGCACTATCGCAAACCCATTTGACTGGTGAACGTATTAAGAAAAAACTATTCATAGCGTTCACTATGACCAAACAGGAGTTGTGATGCACCGCGATCTTTTCGCTGCTTCCTCTAGTAGATATGTCAATGACGATACGCTTCTATTGCAGGATGCTATTAATCAGTATCCAGGGTCGGAGCCTTACCTTGTGGAGGCATGGAAGCAATTTCAACCAACCGCGAATCAAGTAAGCGAGTCTGAAAGTGGGCAGCGTCATTCTCCCCTGGAGCGGTTCTCCCAAAAGCTAGGAACGGTTAACCAGATAGCTATAGACGAGCGAAAAGTTAACTCTAACTCCTGGCCCCAATCCTCGTCTCTTTAGAGCGAGGAGTGGCTCAAAAACAATAGACCGCAGAAAGAATGCTAAAGGTTAAGATTGAGGATAGTGGGTTCTGATTGAAGTATGACAAAGCACGAAGATCCCCTCACTGGAGAAGCACTGATTAAGGAAGTCTGTCGGCGGATTCGAGTTGCCCGCAGTTACTGGGATGCTCATAATAATGCTGCCTGTCGGGGAGAACGCTCACGCGCATTAGCCCTTTATAACACGCTGACAAAAGAACAAAAAGACCAGATTCCGCAGGTGTTGCGGGTGTGGCTGCGCTATCGTAGCGAAAAATATTTTGGCGAACATCGAACGCCACCCAAATCGAAACGAAAGTCGAAATATTGACATTCTCTTCTGTATAAAGAGGAGAGGATAATTAAACCTCTCCAAAAACTAACCTCAAAGGCGGGCTTTCCAGCCCACCCCACAAGAGTTGTTGGAGAAGTCTATTAGAATTGCTTCAAAGGCTTTCTCTTTCAACGACAAACCTTAAAATTAGCTATCGATTTCTGGCAGTACTTAGACTCAGATCTTGCACTTATGCTTTTCGCCCGCCGTGGACTCAAGTCCACGGCTAATAGCTTAAGTCCATTGAAATAAACTGAAATCCTATCAACAGTCCATTTCAATGGACTTTCGCTATTAGCCAGAGAATTTATTCTCTGGCGGTTGTGGACAATGGTGCAAAATGTGAGTAGATCAATTAACTGTTCAATGGAACCATAACTTTGATGAACGACCCACGACACAAATTGCTTGTTCTCGACTCGCGCGTAGAGGGCCGCGTGCAAGAGATTCGCGCTACTCGAGACTGGTGGCCTTGTCGGCCCGGTTGCGCGTGCTGCTGTCGCCATCTGGCAAATCCTCCTGAACTGAGTCGGGAAGAATGGGTGCGCGTTGACGAAGCCGTGGCTGCACTTCCTGCCTCAGTACGGACCGAGATCGAGCAGAAAATCGCCGCACTTTTGACGCAAATTGCAGAGAACAAAGTAGGCAAGCATGTCGTTTGCCCCTATCTTGATGAAGTAGAAGCGTCTTGTCGAATCTACGAAGCACGCCCAATTGCCTGTCGCACCTACGGCTTCTTTGTCGCCCGCGATCGCGAGCAGTACTGTGAGATGATTAAACTTCCCCGACTTGCTGACGCTGAAGTCGGGGATTTCAGTAGCCCTAGAACATGCTCCTCTAGTGAGCAAGCAAGCCCTGAACCTCCAGGCTGGTTTAAAAGCAGCCCCAAAACAGAAATATTTTTTGCACCATTCTCGTCGGCATCCCCAATCCAACCGCAATGACCGCACCTAAACTTCTTGCCGCTTCTGTACGATTCACCTCTAACTGGGTGGACGTGCAAGCATTTATGACAGGTTTGTGATGTATATCTAGGGTCAACGAACACCAAATTCACTCCAAACTTTACCGCTTTGTAGGTAAGGAATTGGCGAAGCTGATAGAACGCCCAACTATTACTTCTGCGTCTCTCAGTTTTAGAGCGTGGCTGCTGGTTGGTACGCTCTCGAATTCCCGTCAGGTCTTCCAAAGCAATAGTTTGGTTTGTGCTCTTGGCCTGTTGGACGATTCGGTAGCTAACGGTATGGTTCACCTGTGTTTGAAATCTCCGTTCCCGTCCACTTAACCGTTGCAAAAGTTGCCGACATCTACGCCGACTACTTCTTGTGCCTTTGGACGCTTTTTGTTGCAACGAACTTCTAACACGGGTATATTTCTCTCGAATTCGTGTTACCTCTCTTCCGCTAAATTTCTCCCCTTCAGAAGTAACAGCAATATCATTTCTGCCCAAATCTACTCCAAGAACCTTGTTAGTACTTGCTGGCTTTGGTGGAGCATATTCCAGTTGAATTTGCAAATAGTAGCTACCATCTTTCCGCTTTGCCAGTACTGCTGCTTTGGGATTTCTGCCTGTCAACAAATGACGCTGATAGTTACCAATATGCAAGGATAACTTTTCTCTTCCTTTCAACATTGTCAAACTAACTGTCTTTTCTTTTTCCCTAAAGGTAAAATTCCGAGCGTCATAAGTTGCACTGGTAGGTGCAAACCCTTTTACAGGTCGGTTCTGTTGTTTGGCAGTTTTGCGATTAGCACAAACCCTACGAATAGCATGGATGGTCATCTGAGCAGACAAACCAGAATAATCTCGTGCTGCCTTGTAAATCAAGGACTGCACAGCTATTTGGTTGGTTAGTTTTGGGTCTGTGTTTTTGTTCACATATTCACAGCAACTTGCAAAACCACGAAGCACCGCATCAAGTTTTTCAATCTGTCGCGGAGACACTTCGAGCCTGCAACTAACTGTGAGGAATTGAGACATTTTCAATAAGTGAAGAATATGCAATCATCATACCATGAACTTGGTAAAACAGGGGGCATCGTAGCTTGCTTCCGCGTAGCGGTACCCCTTGTTTTACCCGCTCTCCCGTTTTGGTTGAAACTGAGGTGGCATCCCGAAACGAACGCCACATTGTATGGGGAAACGCTGAAGCGATTCGAGATGAAATTGAGCGAATTAGCGGTGCGCCAATTCCCTTCGAGGTGCATTATCAGCTCTGTTAGATCGGGACATGGAAGTCGATGTCGGTGCTAAGAATTTGAGATTGTTTCCACTCTACGATCGAAGAAGACAACTGGGATCGAAGCTAGTGGAGTAGTGCCATGACCTCAACAAGTGTACGCTTGTTTTCGCAAGAAGAATACCACCGCATGACAGAAGCAGGAATTCTCGACCCAGATGAACGAGTGGAACTGCTAGAAGCACAAATTATCTCAATAGCTGCCAAAAATCCCTCCCATTCAGCTACCAACCTGTGTGCTGCTGAATACCTGAGAACCCTACTGGCAGGACTTGCCTTAATTCGGATTCAAGACCCGATTAACCTGAATCCTTACTCAGAACCCGAACCAGATATCGCCGTGGTTCGGATTGACCCCCGATTCTACGCAGAAAGTCACCCAACTCCAGCAGATACTTTCCTGCTTGTAGAAATCTCCGATACAACCCTAGAACGCGACCGCAAACAAAAAGCTGTTGCTTATGCCAAACCCGGGATTGCTGACTACTGGATTCTCGATACAAACACCCGTCAAGTCCGCATCTTCCGGGAAATTGTTAATCAAACCTACCAACAAGAGACTATCCTCAACGAAGAAGCGACTCTTTTCATGCTGGCTTTTCCTGATATTGAAGTTCAAATCGCTCGACTATTTCCCTAGCCTTGGCTGATTACCCATTACCGAAACTGTTGGGCATAAAAACTGGCATAGCGCGAGCCTTTTTCCAACAACTCTTCATGGTTTCCAGATTCTACTATTTGCCCTTTTTCTAAGACTAAAATTCGGTCGGCGCGGCGCACGGTGGCGAGGCGGTGGGCAATAATAAATACAGTCCGATCTTGCATCAGTCTTTCTAACGCTTCTTGGACTAAAGCTTCCGATTCTGAATCTAAAGCAGAAGTTGCTTCATCGAGGATGAGAATTCTGGGATTGAGTAAGACGGCGCGAGCGATCGCTATCCGTTGTCTTTGTCCTCCTGATAAGTTTACCCCGCGCTCTCCCACCCAAGTATGATATCCCTGGGATAGTTGGGCGATAAATTGGTGCGCGTTGGCAACTTTCGCCGCTTTCTCTACAGCTTGCATGTCAAACTCAGCTTGACCGAAGGCGATATTTTGTGCGATCGTACCCGCAAATAAAATAGTTTCTTGCGGTACAATCCCAATTTGTCGCCGCAGACTGCGGAGAGTAACCGTTTGAACGTCAATACCATCAATTAAAATCTCACCCACTTGCGGGTCATAAAACCGAGGCAGTAAATTAACTAAAGTTGTTTTACCCGCACCAGAAGCACCCACCAAAGCGATAGTTTCTCCCGGAATTGCTAGTAAGTTTAAGTCTTGCAATACCCAGGATTGGTAATTGCTAATTGCTAATTGGTAATTGTCTCCTGTCTGCATCCCCGCGTCGCCGCGTCTTTGCGTCAGAGCGTCTTCTTCACTCTCGGCGTCAGAGCGTCGCCGCGTCGCCGCGTCGTTCCAACTCCCCTGCTCATAACTAAAACAAACGTGGCGATATTCTACCTTGCCGGTGACGGGGGGGAGAGCGTGAGCATCCTCTTTTTCCACCACCATTGGCGGAATTTCCATTAATTCAAATATCCGGTCAACGGACGCTTCCCCTTGTTTAAAATCGTTGTAATTGCTCGTCATGTGGGCGATGGGGTCAATCAGCAATCCCACTCCTGCCAAAAAGCTAACAAAGCTACTCCCGGTTAAATTTCCCTGGGAGATTTGCCAGCCACCTAAAAATAGCAGCAGCAACACGCTCATCGCATATAAAAATCCCACGACTGGATTTTGAATCGCTTTTAAATGTTCCGCCGCATATTTGGCTTGACGGTTAAATTCTGCTTCCTTAGCGAAACGCTCAATTTCATAATCTTCTGCCGCAAATGCTTGCACCAAGCGAATGCCGCTAAATACTTCTGTTAGTAAAGCCGATAAATTAGAAGTGCGATTTTGACTGCGCCTGGAAAACTTCAGCATCTGTTCCCCACACCAAGCAATTAAAATTCCCATCAGCGGCGCCACGATAAATGTAGCGATCGTTAGCTGCCAGTTGAGATAAATTAAGTACCCCAAAAGCACAATTAATTGCAATGCACAGGTAACCGAGTCGTGGAAAAATTTATATACCACTTCCCCGATGCGATCGATATCTTCTGTTAGTCGGTAAGCCAGATCTCCCGTTTTCGCCGTTTCAAAATAGCTCAAGGAAAGCCGTTGTAAATGAGCATATACCCGCTGGCGTAGGTCTAACGCCACCGCAAACGCGGCTTTCGCCATCAGCGCATCTTGCCCGTACAGCATGATTTTCTGACCGAGAAAGATTAAGGTCAGAGCGCCTGCAACGCCGCCGAGGGCGACTATATTACCTTTGCCGATGGCGGCGGCAATGTTACCTGCGAGTGCGGCTTGGGGAGGCCAAAACGCTGTCACCGCTAGGGTACAAGCAAATGCCTGGGCGATGGTTTTCCAGTGGGGGCGGATGTATGGCACGAGTTGCCAGTAATGCGATCGCTTCTTCAAGCCAAGAAGTCCAAAACTGTATCTGTTTGAGGCTACCAGCTTTTCGGTGCTGCGATCGCCCAATATCCGCAAAACCCAAGTCTTGCTCTCTATGCGATCGCCTTCTATTTACCATTAAAAAATTTTATTGTCAAATACTTGTCAACTTTATTAACAATAAGTTACATTAGTTTACAGAGAGACACAAGGGAACAAACGACAATGACTATCCTGATTGCACTGTTTATCGTTGGTTGGGTTGCAGCATCTGTCATCGGTACCCAAGCTTACTTCCGAGGCGAGCAATCCAAGCCAATTCACGAGCGCAACTGGCGTTCAGAATCTTTTGAAAAATTGGCACAAAGCATCACCGGCACCGAGATTAATTACAATGTGCGAGTTCCTGGCTACGGTGTGATGGATGCCTATGCCAGCAACAACTTACCTGGTTAATGCATGAGAATCCCGGTTTCGCTTGTGATATGATGTCCGTTGAATTGCCCATAATAAAAAAACTTCACTCTGTCGTTGCGTAGGGACACGGCATCATAGATATCTCGGACAAATAGATAACTTTGATCGTGCCGTGTCCCGGCTGCTAATTATGGGTAATAGACCGGACATCATATGAAACCGGGATTCTTTCGTAAAAGCATAAAAAAAGCAGCAGGATGAAAAATCTTCCTGCCACCCAAAGGAGCAAACTTTTGCTGATTTAGAAGCTTACTAACTGGCGCGCTTCTAATCCGGAAATTTGTTGAGCCAAAATTAATCGTGCCCAGAGGAATTTATTCCCTAGCGGATTGGGACTTATTGACTTTTTAAGCAACAAGTTCCTGTGGTTCTTTAGGGATGGAAATTTCGGGAAGATTGAGGGTAAGTTGTTCGCCTTGGGGCAATGGTACTTGATCCAAAACCGTGACTTCAATATTCACCGAAACTAAGTATGAGCCAGACACTTCGCCAATCGCATCAGCAATGATTTTGGCTAAATCTGGACGCTTGGCTGTCAGTGGCTCCCGTAAAGCACAACGATCCCATTCGTGCTTGGCATTAGGATTGAGGGTAAGAATGTAGTGCTTGGTCATAGGGCAATAAATTGAATCTATTCTCTAAAAAGACTTTGAGCCATTGAGAAGCCGATCTAGCTCGATGACCCTTTGGATATATTATAGTACATGTGTATTGTTTTGCCCAGTGGCGTTGGAGTGCAAGAAACCGGGTTTTTGAGAAAAACCCGGTTTATGCAGCAATCTCGCGGCTCCAAACGGAATATTTTTCGTATAAACCGGGTTTTTTGCCTAAATCCTGGACTATTTGCACAGAAGTGGATTCTGCCGAAGGCGGTAGGGAGTAGGTGTAGAATCAGTCAGAACCACCTCACCTTTTTCATTGGTGTACCACCCAGTCGCTTCCACAATTTCAGCCACAGGCGTCTCAGAATTAACATTATAACTGCGTATTTCCCCCCTGCTCCCCTGCTCCTCTGCTCGCCTGCTCCCCTGCTGATTTGGATCGATTGTCACCAAATCGACCAAAAAGGCTTCACCGGCGAGGGGTTCGTCAGGGCCCGGTGGAATGCCGCCGCGTCCGGTAACTGAGAAGCGACTGCCTTGCCGCGCGGCGGCGCAGGGGTCAACAACTAACCCTGTAACATCGACGACATGGGCGGGCAATTCCACTAAACCGGAACTGGGGTCAACTTCGGGGGTATTGATTTGCACGGTGCCGCTGAACAGAGGATTTGGCCCAGTGGCGGTGATGTCGCTCTCTGGGGTAAGACCATCGCGGAACTGCGTGCCAAAGATGCTTTGAGCCTCCATGATAATCCGACCCCCAAAGAAATTATCGGAATTGGCACTGATGTCGCTATTTTCTAAGGCGACAATGGCATCGGTATCGAGGGTGATGTTGCCGCCTTTGACTTCGGTTCCCTTGGCGTCAGCGACAATCAGACTGTTTTGGCGCAATATCAAGGAAGATACTTGCACTCGTTTTCGGTGGCATCTCAATGATTAAAATTGGTGGTTGGGGCACAGCAATAGAAAACCTTCTCGTTAACGGCAATGTCGATTGATGCCGTATCATATCCTTTGGTGGTTGGGGCACAGCAATAGAAAACCTTCTCGTTAACGGCAATGTCGATTGATGCCGTAT
>NZ_JBHFNP010000288.1:0-2574 GCF_041929235.1 Microseira sp. BLCC-F43 | reverse complement strand
ATGATAAAGGTTCCTAGCATGTTTTTCATAAAAGTTGGCAATCTCTGGATCAATCTCGCTGCAATCCGTACTTTAAGTGTTGTTCCCGCAACCGAGTTTATCAACAGGCTAATTGTTACTATTCGTTGGCATAATGACTGTGATGATGACGATGAAAGTAGCTATGAGGAATTTGAAGGCGAGTCGGGGGAAGAATTACTTGCACAATCGAAGAAAGCGTGGGACATTATTCTCCAACGTCTTTCCCCAATCAACCCCGCCTGATGAGCTAGACTGACCCACAAGCGAAATTCCCCTAAGGTAAGGAATGTGAACAAAGCACCGCAAGAACTGTTAGCTCAAGTTTACCCTACGACGGTGAACGAAATTCTAGTGATGTCACAGATAGTCGGCATATTAATCTCAATGACAACCGACCATCTCAAAGAAAAGCTCCAAATCACCGAAATTTCTCAGGATGACATTGATTTTATCACGACGGATATCGCTGAAAAGGCGCAACAAATAGTAAATGAATATTCTCTAGAAGAGATAACTGAATATTTAGATGTTATTTGCGCTAAACAAGCACCTGTACAAACGGGGAATTTAGTATTCTTAGCGACTAGCCCAAAAACGCGGGGCGACGTGTAATAATAGGGATTAACCGCAGTTTTGAACTCAAGGCTGCTTAAATTAGGGGGAGAAATGGCTGAGATTGTTCAAGGTTCATCTAGGTGATTTGTTAAGGTTGATGCCAGGGTTTAATTCATAGTTAAGGATGAAGAAGTCATCACTGTTTACTGGCGCGACGGTGAAGATAGTTTGGATGTTTTTAATGACGAAGAAGCGGAAAAGTTGATGCAAGTTTTAAAACTTTACTCGCGCGGCAATGTCATAAACATGTGCCACCTGTGTAACATGTCGGTCGAGGAAGAGCAAACTCTTGTCCGCCTGATGAGCTAGACTGACCCACAAGGGAAATTCCGCTGATTAAGGGGAGTCGCGGATTGGGTTAAACAATCCGCAACGAGGAGCTTTCATAGTGAAACAAGCTGTGGCTTTTACTGCTAAAATTCGCGTTAATTCGGTTGGCGGGCTGGCGCTGCGCTGCCTGTGTTGGTGAAACTGCTGTTTAAACAGTTGGTGCTGGAATTCTGCCAGGGGGGGCGCACCCTCTGCCCAGGAACAAGCGCTTGATTATAACAGCATACCTTTCTGGCTTACAAACAAAGCGGGGGGGAAAATCAACCGTTTGGTTGAGCGGACTTAAGAAGAAATTGGGTGATGCTTTTGCCGATGCAATCGCGCAATTCGACCCGGATGGCTACCGCTGGAAATGGCACGAGGGGAAGTTTTATTATGGGATTGCGCCTGGTGCAGTTGATGACAATGGCTCAAAGGCGATCTCTGTCTACAATTGAGGTAAAAATTCCCAGCGCGCTGCGCCTCAAATTTTGGAGTAAATCGTTATAGTGAAATAATTCCAGATGCTTGAGCCTAAAATTATCACCCTTCTGAGCGATTTTGGCTTAAACGATGTTTATGTTGCCGTCATGAAAGGCGTTATTGCCCAAATTAACCCGACGCTGATGGTGGTGGATTTGACCCATCAAATTCCACCGCAGAATATTGCAGCGGGAAGGTTTTGCTTGATGAGTGCTTACCGTTATTTTCCCGCTCAAACGGTACATGTGGCGGTAGTCGATCCGGGGGTGGGGGGGAATCGTCGAGCGATCGCGCTACAATTTGCCTCAGGGTTCCTAGTCGGGCCAGATAATGGACTGTTCGGCGGTATTCTGAGTCAAAGTCGGGCAATTGCCGCTTTTGAACTCACTAACCCCGATTACTGGCGAGTACCAACACCCAGCGCGACGTTTCACGGACGAGATATTTTTGCCCCCGTAGGGGCACATCTCGCTAGCGGCGTACCTTTAGAACAGCTAGGACGAGAAATCGATCCGGCAAGTTTAGTTGAATTGCCGATTCCCGAATGTCAGCGAATTGAGCGGGGTGTAACGGGTTGTATACAGTATTGCGATCGCTTCGGCAATTTAGTTACAAATATTCCAGGTTCTCTGGTTCAAGGCAAATTTTGGTCGGTTGAAATTGCGGGGCAAACTATTTTAGGATGTCAAACTTACAGCGATAATCCAGTTGGCAATTTGGTTGCTTTAATTGGCAGTCACGACTGGGTGGAAATTGCTATCAACGGCGGTAATGCTCAGATGAGGTTAAAGGTAGAGTTGGGTGCTTCGGTGCAAGTTTTAATCGATTCATAAACAGGACTTACCCAAAGAAACCGGGTTTCTAGGAGCTTCGTGCCTAAGTCCGGATAAAAATAGGCAAAAATATTGTTTGTAGGATATACGGATTGCCAGAGGCAGGAGCCTCTGGATCTGCGTTACCAGGCTGGATCCTGTTGACACTCCCCGCTCTAAAGAGACAAAGATTGGTAGGGTCGAGAGAGGTTATTACTAGCCTCTCCCTCCCATCCGAAACCGTGCTTGCGGTAGGGTAGGTAGCCAGCGAGTTACCATTACTGGCACTTTTCCAACTACCCCCCTCCAAACTACCCATGACCGTTTCCGTATC
>NZ_JBHFNP010000287.1:0-4165 GCF_041929235.1 Microseira sp. BLCC-F43 | reverse complement strand
ATGATAAGAAAACTGCAAATGATGGCAGTCTGGATAAGCCCATTGTCAAAGGATAGGTTAAATGAGGAGCGGAATGAGGTGAAAGTCTCACGTTCCGTTCTGGAGAGCAGTGGCTCTCGCAAGAGAGTCACTGACTTTAATAGAACCTCTGTCGATGCGTGTCCTCTGGTCTGTCACCTCCCAGAATTACGTGAAAAACCTAGCTACTACAGCCAGAAAAAATACCTGCCAACCCTCAAAAAGGAATCGGTGACGGTGCAATGGTCGGGTGAGGAGTTGGATTTCTCGCGAGTTCCTGCGAACACATTGCAGGAAGTGTGCAAGCGAGTTGAGAAGGCATTTGAACGATTCGTTTCTGGTGATTCCAATGGCAACCGAAGCGGCAAGCCTCGCTTCAAATCACAATCACGCTACCGTTCTCTGGTCGTTGAGGGTGCCGGACTGGAACTGCACTCCTGCTCGGTGGGTGGCAAGTATTTGTATCTCAAAGTCCCTAAGATTGGGTTGCTGAAGGTTCGTTCCCATCGCCATTTGCCTGATGGTGCCATCCTCAAGCAGGTACAGTTGATCAAGAAAGCTGATGGTTGGTTTGTCAATTTGCGGCTTTCCGATCCAACGGTACCAACGGTTACGCCAGATGCAATTCTGCCTACCTGGGACAGTTCGCTAGGGATGGATGCCGTGCTGCATGAGGATGTCTATTTGGCAACCTCTGAAGGCGTGAAGCTGCCATCGCTCAAGGTATTGCGAAAAAGTCAAGCTAAGTTGACTCGCATTTCCCAGAAAAAGAACGTCCGCAAGAAAGGCTCTAAGGCACGTCGCAAACTGGCAAAACGAGAAGGGCGGCAACACCAGAAGATTGCTAGAGCGAGAAAGGATTTCCAGTCCAAAACCGCTCACAAGTTGGTGAGAACGGGCAAGAAAGTATTGTTAAACTAAGCAAGCGAGTCACCCCGTCTGCGAGTCTTCAGAACCGTGCGTGAAACTTTCGCTTCACACGGCTCCTCAGTTACAGGATGCTTGTTATGCATACCATTCAAATCATTGGCTGACTTTGTGTCATGGCAATGTCGGTGTAGTAGTTGTAGGTTATCCATACGGTTCTTTCCGCCTTTGGCTTTGGGTTCTATATGGTCTACTTCCCATGAGTCACCGGGTTTGAAATTCAGTCCGCAGTGTGGACACTTACCCTTGTGTCTTTTTAACAGTTTTGACACTGTTGAAGGGACTTCGGGATCTGTACCCATTCTTGTACTCCAGTAAACTAGGTTACCGTCGTAGGGGCTGGCTTTTCCTTTTACCTTTGTATGCCGTACAATCGGGGTGTCCGAGTGCTTCACAACGGCTATGGAATTGTCTCCCCCCCGTCGGGTTGCAAATATCCAGCGATCGCTTCCTCTGGTTTGCCAGTATTTGTTAGCCACCCATTTTTCGGTTTTATTTGGGTGTCTACGATTCCCCCATCTGCGGAGTTTAGCGTATATCAGGCTGTCTAGTTTTGTGTAGACTTCCTTGCTGCACACTGTTGAGTAGTAGTTTGACCATCCCCTGATGATGGGATTAAGACTTGATATCAAAGCTGCTTGAGCAGCGGCTTTGTGGGTGTCGATGGTTTTCGCTATTTTCTCCAAGTGTAACTTGACCTTATCCGTCGTGGGTTTGATGATTGTTTTGAACCCTAATATTGAGCCGTGGGCGTTTTTCCCTGATTGATATTTTCCGACCTCAAACTGTCTGATTGTGAACCCTAAGAAATTAAATCCTGATTGTTCATTTCCCAGTGGGTTTAAGGTATGGGTTATGCGGGTTTTGGCTGGCTTTAGTTCTAGACCTATCTGCTTTAGCCATTCCTGGATTATCTTCTGACACTCAAGTATTACCTCTAATTTTTCGTGCAGGATTACAAAATCATCTGCATATCGCACTAAGCTTAAAGCTATTTGGTTATCAGCTTTCCTGCCTTTTAAGGTAGTTGCGTATTGTTTGATTCGGTTCTCCATTCCCTGTAGGGCAATATTAGCCAATCTAGGCGATATCACTCCCCCTTGTGGCGTTCCTTGCTCGGTGTCTTCAAATACTCCTTTATCCATCACCCCAGCCTTTAACCATGCTTTGATTTGTCTTCCCATAGTTGGGAAGGTATTTACCTTCTTAAGGAGCGAGGAATGATTGATGCGGTCGAAACATTTTGAGATATCGGCATCTAATACAAATTTTGGCTTGTATCGGATAGCCTTAAATATTGCCTCAATCGCATCATGGCATGAGCGTCCAGGTCTAGGGCCGTAACTATTAGGTTCAAAACAAGCTTCCCATTCGGGTTCTAGTGCTAGCTTGGTTAGGGCTTGTAGCGCCCGGTCATTCATAACGGGTATTCCTAATGGTCGCTTTTCTTCTGTTCCTGGCTTAGGTATCCAGACTCTGCGAGTGGGTTTACTTTTACCTGACAGTTTTAGGCTTCCTACCAGGTTCAGACGTTGCTTTGGGGTCAGGGATTTTACGCCGTCCACGCCTGTCGTCTTTTTACCTCGGTTATCTTGTGTTACCCGTCTGACTGCTAAGCACTTAGCTGACCACGAGTGTAGTAGTGTCTTCTGAAGTTTTCGGACTGCCTTCGTATCACCACGTTCACTGGCTCTATAGATTCGTTTTTGCAACTTGTACACGCGGCGCTCCAGCTTTTTCCAATTAATCTGGTTCCACTGGGGTTCCTCGGTCATTCCATCCTGAATTGTTAATTCGGCATTAGACGTATTCATTGCTTTTTCACAACTCTATATTTCCTGTAACCGGGTGTCAGCTCAGCATATCCCTGTCATTACAACCGGGCGTTGGCTTCTGACACCATCCTGCCCTTCCGTATCCTGGTGTTATCCAGAGTTTTCATCTTGGTTGATTGCTTACTCATCGACCTGAGTAAGAGATATCGGGAGGGTTATTTCGTTCCTGACTGTCATTGATTGAGATTTTAGGGTGGTACTATCCACCGGGTTTATTGGTAGTGCATGATGGTCTATGGAAGATTAGCCATCACCATATCCATAGCCTTTTGGCTCCAGTCTGTCAGCCTTATTTGACTGGTTTCTTCTGACGATGGTTCGGGCGTACCTTTCTTGTGTACCCATAATCTCTTGCTCAGTGTGTACCAGGTTAGGCTCCCAGTAGGAACACCTTTTCATCCCGCTTCCAGGATTGAAGACCACTCTCTACCTTGGGGATGATGCTTTCACCGCTGCACCTGCGGGGTAGGGCTTACACCTACATGACAGTCAAGTTGTCAAGGTTCTTTTCAGGATTATTCCTTTGGGTTTACCTTGCTAGCCGTCCCTGAGTATTACTACCCATTTAGACTAAACGAATCGCACCTTCCATGAAGACCTCAATCTCAAAGGTCTGACGAAACGCAACGCACCCAAACAAGACGAGACGGGTGCTTACCTCCCAAATGGACAATCTGCCAAGTCTGGACTCAATCTATCGTGGGCAGATGCCGCATTTGGGCAATTTTTCACAATCCAAACGTCACATAGCCCGAAAAGCTGGAGCCGTAGTGATTGCGAAAAATCCTGCTTACACGTCCCAATTACTCGCCTATCGAGATGACGTGATCTTTACTGATTGCGATATGCGTGAGTACTGGGATGAGGTAGAAAAGCTCTGGGTTGATCGAGATGTCAACGCTGCGATCAACCTCTTGAGGGTGGGGCTGGACGTGTTCCCCACTATAAAACGCCGTAAAGGTGGCATCGTAATTGTTGGATCAATTACTGATGATACCTCTAAGGAAGTTCTCCGCATTGCAACGGAAGTGCCCCAGAAGCCTACACCATACCCGTTAGGGTTGGTGTAGGAGCGTCACCAAGCCCTAATTAATCGCCGCTTCGCAATAAGCGGGCATTTTATCAACGGGGGTTGAGGGCAATAACGCTTATACAGCAAGCCTTCTAGGGCGCTTTTCGCCCCCTGAACCAACAAATATAAACACCAAAAAGCTCTCTTCGATCACAAACAGAAGAGAGCTTTTTGGTTGAGTATAGAACCTGGCACCGCGCTATTTTTCCAGACAGTCACCCGCCTAGTATCTTCGCCGCTGCGGCGTTTCACCTCCGAGTTCGGGATGGTTCGGTGTGGAGCCACCGCGCTCACAGCACCAGGAAAACTTTTT
>NZ_JBHFNP010000286.1:0-33430 GCF_041929235.1 Microseira sp. BLCC-F43 | reverse complement strand
TGTGCAAGACTTTGAGCGTTTCCTTGGCAGAAGAAATTTGTTCGCTCTCAAAAGAAGAAATCATCCAGCGTAATTTTCACTGAAAGAAAGCGCCAAAATCAGAAATTAAGGAGAATCAAGAATGGATAATAGCTTTCCCCTCGAAAATCCTTCTATCTCTCGCCGCCAGTTGCTCAATTTTCTCACTGGTGCTGTCGTCGCCTCTACTGCCTCTGCTGCACTTTATCCAGTAGCCAAATATTTTATCCCACCAGCTGAAAGGGGCGAAGCAGGAACTATCCTTGCCAAAGATATATGAGGCAACCCCATTCCTGGGAGCCAAATTCTAGCAGAACCAGCCGGAACTCGCGCCTTAGTAGCTGGGTTAGCTGGCGAACCCACTTACTTAATCCTGAAACAGGACGGCACTCTCGACAATATGGGAATTGTCGATAACTGCACCCACTTGGGTTGCACATTTCCTTGGAACGAACTCGACCAACAATTTCAATGTCCCTGTCATGGTTCTCGTTATAGCGCAGATGGTGCCGTAGTGCGTGCGCCAGCACCTCTGCCGCTCAAATTAGTTCACGTGGCACTGAAGCCACCCCATGCCGTCCATGCGAGGGGGTTCACGCCTCGCTTTCAACCTTTCCCTGGCTCTCCCTATTACTAGGTACAACATCGGTGGGTCTCAGTATCAGGAATTAAAACTTTTGTGGCGACCCGCTCTGACTGGAGGAAAACTTCCAAACGAAGAAGGAACTTGCCCATCTAATCGCAGGTTAGTTTTTTCGGTCGCCTGTCTCCTTGCCGCCAACAGGAGCGCTTGGGCACCCGACCTTGCAATATCTGCTAGGTCTACCTGGAGCAGGTCGTTCTCTACAAATCTTGCCAAAAAGGCAGAATACAAGTCTCTCTGACATAAAACTCCGCATTCACATTTGTGGACTCTAGTCCTTAGACTTTTCTTTTTTACTCCTTTGCACTGATGGCAAGTTTGAGATAGTTTAGTCTTAAATGTGGAGAATTCAATCACCGTTACGCCAGCACTTTGGGCCAAGCATTTTAAGCGAGATACAAATTCTCTAGGGAAGCGAAGACCGACCGACTTTCCAAATAGCCTTTGTCAAGCTTTGTCGGAAATTTTTTCTAGTTTGATTGTGTTTCCCAGTCTCAGAAGTTCATGAACCAACCTCGCGTGTAACGACTTGCGATGCGCTGCCAATTTTCTTTCCTGGTTGGCCTTAGCGCTCCTTGTTGCTCGATAAGTTTTAGAATCGTTCCACTTTTTGCAACCTTTTTTGACGGTTCCTTTCTTCTTTTTACCTTTAACATCAATAAAGTGGGGATTGTAGTTATCTGGATTGTTAGCCCTCCTAGATCTCTCCATCCTTCGTTGCCATCGCCGTATCTGTTTCTCAACAGATTTTAGTTCTGGGGCGAACAAATCTAATTTAGCCTCTGCTTCGGAGACGATTGCTATCGTTGACGGCCGGATATCTAACCCAACCACACCAGAACCAATCTGGTTTTTAGGTTTGATAAATGGCTTGCCTTCGCAGACTAACTGGGCGTAGTAACGAGTCTTGTTGTTTAAACGTCGGCGTACCAGTCGTACATATTTAATTCGACTGCTCAACCCATGAAGGATTACCGGATCGTTACCTTTAAGGTAGGGTTGAAGCTTGAGCTTTCCCCACACCAATTGCTGTTGATGCTATTCTTACCCGGTTGTGTTAACTTTCCCTTCTAAGGAATCTAGTTGGTTTCTACCTTTGAATCTGACTTTTTTGGCAATGCCAAAGACAACTTTCTGCGATGCGTTGAATGCGCGGGTTGCTAACTTCTGCGCTGTGTTTTAGTCTATATTTTCCCCTATCCAAGAGCGTCTGATGATAGTGGCGAAGGCGTGCCTGCTGTATTCATCGTATCCGTAGGCAGCGTTGGCATCGGCGAAACTTTTCTGCCTCTCCTTTTTGTTGGATTTAATTTTTCTCGCTGATTGGTATAGCTTTGATTGCTTGACCAAATTTAAACGTCGCATTGCCTCGCCGAGGCAGGCGTTATAAAGTTGCCAAATATCTTCAAACTTAGACGACAAAACCCTCTCGTCTGTAGCCGATACTACGAGTGGTATTTCGGTTACAAACGAGAGGGTTTTTGTTTGGCTTGAAGCTTTTTTGGTCGCCATACAAATTGTCGATTTTGTAATATCATAACATCCAATATTGACTGCGATTAAAATCGACCTAGCACATCCGACCCATGTCTTTAGCCCGGAGGCATCTGTGCGCGTTTTCGGGTGAAAGACAATGCAATCTGGATTTCGCCTTGGACGGAAATTGACCTAGCACAGGCACAACTCCTTGGTGGGTTTAACAAAAAATCAATACTACAGGACTTACGCACTACGAGCTGATCGCCAAAGTTTCTGAGTCATATGATGTCCGCCAAATCACCCATAATTAAAACTCAGAGCGTCACCGTGTCACCGCTCTCCCAAGTCATTCCTAACTATGGGTATTCAAGCGGACATGATATCAATCTCTGGTTGCCTCACCAACGATTTTTCTTAGAAACTTTGGTGTTTGCGTAAGTCCTGTACTAAATATTTCCGATGGCGGTCAAATTTTGTTACAGTTCTTTACAATAAAACCCTCGATGGGTGATGGACGATCGATATGGAAAAGGGAGAGGATTTGCTTTCCCTCTCCCTTTTGCACCTGGTTTAAGACTTTGCGGCTGACGGTCAAGCTGCTTAACCTGCTAGGTATTCCCGCACGTTGGCACGGTGACGGCGCAGGTGGTCGAGAGCTTGGCGTTCGAGTTGGCGCACTCGTTCGCGGCTGAGGTTGAGTTGTTCGCCGACTTTGGCGAGTGACAGGGCATTCCCATCGGTCAAGCCGAAACGCAGGGTGAGGACTTGCCGCTGCTGGGGGGTCAATCCGGCTAAGAGATCTTCGAGATCCTGGCGCAGGGACTCTTGGGTGATGAAATTTTCTGGGGATGGCCCTTCATCTTCCAACAGGTCTTGCAGTTCGGTGTCTTGGTTGTCTCCCACGCGCACGTCGAGGGAAACTGGTTGACGGGCAATCGTCAGGTACTCGCGGATCTGCGCGGGTTCTAACTCCAATGCGGAGGCAATTTCAGCGGGAGTGGCGCTACGACCTAGCTGTTGGGCTAGTTCGCGCTGCACTTTCTTGATTTTGTTGAGTTTTTCGGTGATGTGGATCGGTAGCCGAATCGTGCGACCTTGCTGGGCGATCGCTCGCGTGATCGCTTGTCTGATCCACCAGTAAGCGTAGGTGGAAAACTTGTATCCCCGCGTCGGGTCAAATTTCTCTACACCCCGTTCTAACCCTAATGTTCCTTCTTGGATCAAATCCAAGAATTCCAGGTTACGCTTCTGGTATTTTTTGGCGATCGCTACCACCAAGCGCAGGTTCGCTTCAATCATCTTTTGCTTGGCGCGCTGACCCCGACGGACAATGTCGGCAAGCTCGGTTTCGCTTAGACCCACCTGTTCTGCCCACTCTTTCTCGGTTGGTTTGCGGCGCAGTTTTTTAGTCAGGGCGTCCTTTGCTTCCATCAGGTGCATCATTTGTTGCACTTGCTTGCCAAAGACAATCTCTTGTTCGCGGGTCAGCAGGGGCACGCGACCAATTTCACGGAGATAGGTACGAACCATATCTGCCGTGAATTTGGTGTTGGCAGTTTGGTTTTCGGTGTTAACAGTTGGCATGGATGCGTATTGACCTTTTTCAACAAATAAGGGATCGGTGGGTGGGCGAGGAGCTTTGGTCTGGACGCCTGACTACTAAGAGCCTATCTGAGCTATCTGTAACGATTCATCCTGCCATAGGTGTAGTAGTTGCACTGCCCCCCATTCCATCAGATCTGCGTCTCGATCGGGAGGCTTTGCTTCAGTTTTTCCCCTCCTCCAATTGCAACTCGGTTGAATCGTTTCTATGGAAGGCGGCACTTAGATCGGAATCCTGGGTAAAGCCTAGTTCTGCTTCGCTCACACAACTCGAAGTCGCTATGACTTTACCTACTATCATTCTATACTAGACATTTAGACCATGCTACAGATAAAAAGTTTGTCCTTAGGTATAATATTTCCCAAATATACTTTGAACTATTGCAGCGGGGATCCCAATTTGTTTTAAGTCTTCTTAAGAAAGTTTGGGATCTAGCTCTCAATACTACTATTTTCGACCAGTTATCCCTGGGCGTCCAGATATTAGTCATGGGGATAACCGAAATGGTCAAAGCCCGTCAGGTCGGGATATCCGCCTTTTGGGTAATCGGTAATGGGTAATTGGTCATGGGCTGGAATTGGCATTAGTAGGAAATGTAATTAATACCATATTCAAACCTCAATGTCAATAGCCTTAGAAGCCTAAATCGGATTTGGCGGATTCGGCGGCGGCGAAGACTTCGTCGTCGGATTTTTCGTCCCAGGGGGTGTCGCCGATTTCTCGGTAGAAATTTTCGTCGTAGGGGCGAGTGCGGACGACGACGGGCATGGGGACGGCGTGACCTAAAATTAAGGCTTGTTGCTTGGAGTCGAGTTTAGCTAAAACGGATCGCAGGCTACCCGCGCCGGAGACGCCGGTAAAGATGGCGTCGATGTCTTTTTCGTCGTTGAGTAGGGCGGTGATGCGAGTACCGATTTGGGACATGACTTCGTTGTCAATTCCAGAGGGGCGCTGATCTACCACCAAGAGGGTGACGAAGTATTTCCGCATTTCCCGGGCGATGGTGCCGAAAATCGTTTGGCGGACAACGCTAGAATCCAGGAAACGGTGGGCTTCTTCAATCGTGATTACGAGTTGGCGCGGGCGATGGCTAGGATTTTTCGACTGCAAGAATTTTTCGGCTTTGTGGACGTAACTGGCGTGGATGCGGCGGGATATCACGTTTGTTGCCAGCATATAAGACAGCATGTTGGATTGGGAACCAAATTCAATCACCACATGCTTCCCGGCGTTTAAAGATTCTAAAATCTGATTGATATAATTTTGGGGAGTTGCAGTTCGCATGTATTTTAGGTCGTCCAAGCGCAAGAGTTTGCGTTGCAGCGCCATAATCGAGGACTTGTTACCCCGCTTTTCGTCGCAGAACATCTGGATTTCGTCGTTAGTCATACTCAGCAACTGGGTAATCCAAGATTTGCCAAACTCGTTACGCAGAATAATGGCATTTTCCAAACTGGCTTCAGAAAGATTTAATTCTTGCCGCACCAGCATGATATCTTCAACTTCCAGCTGGTCGTAGCTGAGATAAAGTTCGTGGGCATCCCGCACGCCGCGACGCTTCGTAGATTGGGGGTCGAGGGTATATACTTGCACTTGGTTGGGGAATAGCTGACGCAAGCCTTTAACCGTACTGAATTGCTTGCCTTCGCTGACGGCTTCCCAGCCATATTCCGAGTGCATGTCAAAAATCAGATTAACCGCAGCTTGCTTGCGGATAATCCCCGATAGCAACAGTCGCGTCAGGAAAGATTTCCCCGTCCCGGATTTACCAAACACGCCATTACTGCGTTCGACAAATCGGTCTAAATCGATACATATAGGCACATCCATATCCAAAGGTTGACCGATAGCAAAGTTGCGACGATGGGGGTCATCTTCCCAGCCAAAAACGGCGCGGAAGTCGCGCTCGCTGGCGTCGTAAACTTGGCTGAAGTGGCTGGGAATTGTTTTAACTGGCAGCAATTGGCTATTGTCGCTACTTTGGGCTTCAAACGATGCCAGATTGGATTTTTTAGCGCTTTTTTTCCCGTTGACCTTGCCATTTTCTCCCGCTTCGTGAGGCGTAAACATCAACA
Organism: Microseira sp. BLCC-F43; assembly: GCF_041929235.1. Lineage (NCBI taxonomy): Bacteria > Bacillati > Cyanobacteriota > Cyanophyceae > Aerosakkonematales > Aerosakkonemataceae > Microseira > Microseira sp. BLCC-F43. The sequence goes on along the minus strand of NZ_JBHFNP010000286.1, from coordinate 27,612 downwards.
TGGGAGAAAGTTCGAGCGTGCCATAAGTGCTGCTACCAGCGAGAACTTCGCGCAACAAGTCGTCGTTGGGGTCTGGTGGATCTGCAATAATACGATTACTGGAAGTTCCTAACGATACATCGGTAAGGAGGCAGAAAAAACGCGAGCGCGCGCCTTCCACGATCAAAAACTTACCCACCCGCATCTCTTCCACCGAGACATCCGGGTGCAGTCGTACTTCCAATCCCTCACTGAGGGAACCTTGAATAACCGAACCTAAGGGTTTATGTAATGTCATGAATCCAATTAGTAACCCTGTGGCCTATCTTATATCTTTGAGCGCTTCAGCGGTGATTTTGCCTTTGTAGAGAATGGGAACCCAGAAATTTTCCCACGCGCCACAAATTTGAGCAACTCCTCTGGGGGGAAGTTCGATTAATAACTCAAGTTGCTAGTTACATCCCTTGGTAAAGAAACTTTGGTGAGTGGAAAAAATCGTGGGTTTTGACGCTAAAGAAACTTTGGTGAGCGAAAAAATCTTGGGTTTCTGGCGAGAAATCTGGGAAGAAACCCGGTTTCTGACTCTGAAATTCTGGAAAAAATCGGGGTTTTGACGCTAAAGAAACTTTGGTGAGCGAAAAAATCTTGGGTTTCTGGCGAGAAATCTGGGAAGAAACCCGGTTTCTGACTCTGAAATTCTGGAAAAAATCGGGGTTTTGACGTTAAAGAAACTTTGGTGAGCGAAAAAATCTTGGGTTTCTTGGCAGAAATCTGGGAAGAAACCCGGTTTCTGACTCAAGAGCAAACTGCGAATGAATCCAATTACCTATTACCTATTACCTATTACCTATTACCAACTTATAACTAGCAACTTGCGTTAATAAATATTCCATTTTTACACAATTTTTTCTCTTTCATAAATTTCCGCTTGAGGCAAATCTTTACCCAGTACGGATTCCATTTCACGTGAGAGAATTATTTGAGAGTTTTTGTCTAGCCTTATCTGTCGATCAACTTGCTCTTGAGTTAAAATTACTTTGACTATATAAATTGATAATATTTCGAGTACAACCTGAAAAGCATGATAGGGTATTGATGTCAATTTAAACCCTGGAATGTGAATATATTTACCCCCATTTTTATGCTGATACATATAGCGAACAGGATTGTCATCGCGTTGCGCCGCCTCTAGATCGTTGGCAGGTTTTCGACCGGGATACACTTGAACAGCTGTTTTGAGTTTAACATCTTCAAGTTCTTTGACCCAAGGAATCCATCTAGAAATGTCATGTTTTATAGATGCCAGAACTTCTGTTTCAGTCCTCCCCATTATTCTCTCCACATTTTGCCACCATTCTGTCGGGATATTTTTTTGAACTTCATCCAAAGGAAACTCGAATTCAGCTTGGTTATAATGGGTTACATAAAAAATAGCTATAAAACCATATCCCACCTTAATTATTCCTCCATATTGACCTCGAATCAGTATGGTAATTAAAAAACTTTCTTCGAGTGAGGGCATCTGCAATTTAAGGGCTGAAGGAATCTTGTACAATCCATTTATTGATGTAATTGCTATTTATAAAACCCTCGCATAACCCGCAATTAACGTATCAAAAATCAGCGAATTACTGGGAGCAATTTTGAGTTCAAACCCTTGGTTATTTATGTCAATATTGTATACTCTTTGACCGCAGTTAACTTCCAACATTTTTTGACCCGACACAAGGTCAATTAATTTAATCATGTGACAAACATACTCACCGATATTTAACACAGATTGTCTGACTTTAACTGCCCCAGCGAAAGGATTTTTCTCTTTGTCAATAAGCCAGTTATTGTTTATGTTGGTAAGCTCGGCATTAAATAAATAATTTATCCCATCTTCATCTATTATTTTTACGATATCTTCTGGCTGCCCCCAAAAATTTTCATCTGGATAGTTTTCTAAATGTAACTTATAAATCTTTACTAAGGAAGCAGCAACATCCTTGAATGTCACCCCCTCTTGGTTGATGGCGGTATTTTCTTTGTCATTGGGAACTAAATAATTTATCTGGCTATCTCCAAAAACTTCTAAATAAAATACCTTGACAAAAAAGCTGTTCTAAAGTTTTTTGATGTCCAACATAAACAAAATGATGCAAAATTACTGTATTATTAATCGAAGCTCCTCGACTGTTAAAAGGCTTTGATTCAGCTTCAAAAATAGTTACATGAGCAATTCCTAGTCTAGCCAAAATACAGGCTATTGATACTCCCATAGCACCGGCTCCAATAATGGCTATTTTTTGTGCGTGCTGGGGGGGATATTGAATACAGTTTGTCCCATAGGTTTCCTGTTTGATTAAATATGGCTCTACCGTAATTAAATTTAATTGAGATTAGCCAATTTTTTTTGAATTTTCAACTTAAAATTAATTAATAAATATAACAGTATTATCCTGACTAATTGTTCTTACTTTTCTTACTTTGTGGATGCTACAACTTTAGCGACTCCAGAGGCCAGAAGCCCGGTTTATTCGTCGATCTCTGGTTACCTTTCCCAAGGATTTTTCGGAGAAACCGGGTTTCTTTGTGTAAGTGCTATCCTCGTAACTGAGGTATTTGCTCAAGGGTTGTTCCAAACAGACTAGAGTCCTTTAGCTGACAATCAATTTTGCTCGGATCGACTCGGCGGCAATTGAGAGATATTGTTCTTGAGGAAATATTGCTCGTTGCCACTCCGTAGTAATGGGTAATGGGTAATTGGTAATTAGATTAAAAGATAGTGGAATCGAAGACAATTACCGATTACCCATTCAGAAACAAAGGTGATGCGTCGATTTCTCCCTGTCAAACCCACGATTTTTGCGCTCACCAAAGTTTCTTTAGCTTCATACCCACGATTTTGAGCGATCGCCCTTTGTTTCTTTAGGGTCAAACTCACGATTTTTCGGAGAAACCGGGTTTCTTTGTCAAGGGATGTAACTAGCAACTTGGGTTAAGTTAGCTTCCTGCTGGGCGTGGTTCGAGGCGAATCAGTTGTCCATTGGGTTCATCGGTGAGGATGTACAATAGCCCGTCGGGACCAGTCCGCACATCTCGGACGCGCTGACCGATATTGATTGACTGCTGGCTTAACACATTGCCTTTGTCGTCTAGGTCGATACGGCGGACATCCCGCGATACCAGTCCACCGGCAAATAAATCGCCTTTCCATTGCCCAAAACGCGATCCTGTGTAGAAGGTCAGACCCGAAGGTGCGATCGATGGTGTCCACACCAGTTTAGGGTCTACCATTCCCGGTTGCGATCGCAGGTTAGAGATTTCACCCCCACTATACTCGCGACTGTGAGTCACCACAGGCCAGCCGTAATTTTTGCTTGCGACGGGGACGTTTAGTTCATCCCCTCCCCGCGAACCATGTTCCGTTGCCCACACCCGATTAGTTGCCGGATCTAAGGCGAGTCCCTGGATGTTACGATGCCCGTAACTCCACACGGCGGGGTCAGCATTCGCGGCTGCTACAAAAGGATTGTCCTTGGGTATGGAACCGTCGTCGGCAAGGCGCACAATCTTACCGAGACGACTGCGGAGGTTCTGAGCTTGTTTGCGGATGAGGTCGCCGCCGAGTCGCAGCGGAGGGTTGCCACCATCGCCGATTGCCACCAGCATGGTATTGTCGGGTAGCCAGAGAATGCGCGAGCCGAAGTGCTGTTCCCCTTGTTTGGCTTGGGAAACCTCAAAAATTACCCGCAAGTCGCGCAGCGCTTTGCCATCGAATGTGGCACGCGCGACGCGGGTGCGATTGGCATCGATTGTGCCGTGGGAATAGGTGAGATAAACAAAGCGATTTTGAGCGAAGCGCGGGTGCAGCGAAACATCCATTAACCCACCTTGACCAACCGCTAAGACTGGGGGAACCCCTGCAATCGGTGTCGGCACCAGCGCCCCATTGCGGACGATTCGCAGCCGTCCCGGTCGTTCTGTAATCAGCATCGCCCCGTCTGGCAGCCAAGCCATACTCCAGGGATGTTCTAACCCGGTTAGCACAGTCGTTTTTTGAAAGCCCCCGGCAGCGGCAACATCCTCACTAGGTGCTGTAGTGGGGGTGTTGGGGGAGTTTTGCGCTACGGTACAACTTGCGATCAAAGATAGCGCGATCGCACTTCCTGCTCGTTTCATGAGGCGAGAAATTTTAGCTTTCATGAGCTATTGCTGTTGTTCCAATTTCAGCATAGCTATTTCGCAAAAACTTCTCACCTCAGAAAGATAGATAACTCAAGCTGCTAGTTATAAAACCGATCCCCCCAAACCCCCCGATGCCTTGGGGGGCCCAAGAGAGCTTAAGGGAGATTCCCCCCCTTATTAAGGGGGGCTGGGGGGATCTAAAACCAATATTCTATAACTAGCAACTTACGTTAGGTAATCGAAATAGATTTAAGACTTTTGCAGCAAAGTTTGGCGACGGCGCAACAGTTCCGCTAGGGGTAAAAAGACAAATCCTAGCAACAAATTCGGTTCGGGAACCGATTGGGTAGGATTACCAGCGACACGATTGCGTACTGCAACGGCAGTATCTGGAAAATCGCTAAATACGCCATCAACCCCCAATTTAAAAAACTGTTCGTATTCCAGTTCTGGATTACCGTTGTAATCTGCGGCTAAGTATCTACTTTCGTTGCGGAAAGTGTAAGGATGTACGAGTAAACCAGCAGCATGAGCATCTGTAACCAACGAGGTGGGAGGCAGGAGTTGGTTATTGGAATTAACCGAAACAATCATCCGTTTCCAAGGACCAATTCCATCGGCATAAGTGGCAATATCAGCCAATCCTTGAGGCGTTCTCAAATCCTTGTAAGTGCGAGCATCGCCACTGACAATAAAATCATAGGGTTGAATTTCAATCAAACTGCCATCTGGGGCAACATCAAATGCATCTAATAGTTGTACCAGAGGCACATCAATCAGCGCGTTCAAGTCTTTTAAGTTGCCAACTTTAAACGACTGGATAAAGACAGGGGAATCTTTTTTATCGTAGTTGTTAGCTTTGAGGATAGCTACTAATGGTTCTTCCAAAGACAACCCAACCGAATCAAAATAAGTCGGGTGTTTAGTTTCAGGATAAATGCCAATAGTGCGACCTGTTTCAATACTTTTCCGCTAGGCTAGATCGATAATCTCTTGCAGGGTAGGAACTTCGTACAATCCATTGAAGGATTGATCCCGAAACGGGAAGTTTTGTTTTGCCCGAAGAGTCTTGATTTCAGCTAATGTGAAATCTTCGGTAAACCAACCTGTTATTGAAACGCCGTCCACCACTTTGGTAGTCTTGCGATTAGCAAATTCTGGACGATTTGCTACATCGGTGGTGGCAGAAATTTCGTTTTCGTGCCGAGCAATTAAAACGCCGTCCTTAGTTGAAACTAAGTCTGGTTCGATATAGTCAGCACCCATATCAATCGCTAACTCATAAGCTGCTAAGGTATGTTCTGGTAGATAACCGCTAGCGCCTCGGTGTCCGATGACAATCGGTGGCGCGCCGGTTAATGTTGCCGCCACTGCTTCACCGACGGGTATAACTGTTAAAGCAGCTGTCACTAATAACGCCAATTTGGCAAAAGGAAACATGGTAATGCACTCCAAAATTGATTGGGTATGATTTGTTTAATCTGCTCAGAGAAACCCGGTTTCTTTAGAGAAACCGGGTTTCTTTGCGTGACTTACGCTTCAACGCGACTAGCATTCCCAAACCCACCAAACCTAAACCCGCTGCGGTACTAGATTCAGGTACAGAAGTTGCGTTAGAATTAGCAAGAGCCAGCGGTTTATCCAGTTTGAGCAAAATAAATTCGCTGTTGTCCGCTTGACCGGGAGTACGACCCACACTAAATGGATAGTTATTGTCATTAATCACGAGTATAGTTTGGTTATCAATCGGCAATACATCCTCAATTGTTACGAAGGGGAAGGTAAACCTGCCGTTGGTTGTGCCATTTCCACCAATGCGATTGGGGTCGGCAATATTTAGCAAATCGACCAGCAAGTCTTTTTGGACAAATCCGGCGCTGTCCAATTTATTAATGTCAATTTTGTAGATGCGTTTGAATTGAGCGGGAACGGTGAAAGCTGGGTTATTCGGATCGCCTTGTTTGCCATCCCGTTCGATGACTAGGAACTCGTTGTCATTGATTGCGGTTAAATCCCCAATCGCATAATTCGGACTTTCCAAACGATAGGAAAAAGTCTTTCCCGTATATTGCTTGGTTGCCAAATCGAATTGATTAATCAACAAGCGATCGCGCTGTTGATCTGGCACTAGCGCCCCTTCCAACATGGCATAAAGTTTAGTGCCGCTGGTATTGAGCGCCATGCCTTCAAATCCTCTCGAACTTGGCAGGTTTGCCGTAACCGTTAACTTGGGATTATCCGGAGATTGAACTAAAGATTTGTCCCCCAAACCTAGAAAATTTGGTAAAGGAATTGGTGCATCAATTACCTGCCCGTTAGCATCGACCTGTACTAAAAATGGGCCAAATTCATCTCCAAACCAGTAAGTATTGTCACTCACGCGGCGGAATGACTCTAAATCCAAGTCGCCTCCTGTTAGTAAGCGACCGGATTTGATCGCCGAATCTACAGCGATACCGTTCGGATTTGCGGCGGTTATGCTACCTGGATAAATTGCCCGATCTGCCACAATGGGAAAGTTGATTTTGCCAGCTTTATCGTTCAGTTGAAAAAAGCTTTCGCTGGTGAAACTATCCAGCCTTTCTCCGGTTTTAAGATTAACTGGAAAAACCTGACCCGTGGTAAAATCAGGTTGTAACCCATAGAAACGCAATAGAAAATCGGGAGAGTTTCCCTTACCACCAAAACCGTTATCTGCCATGACTAAAAACGTACCCGGTTTTGGGCCTGGTAAAACAGCAGAAAATCCCTGTACTGGTTGCTTGTTAATGAAGGGAACTGCTATACCATTAGTAGAGCCAGAAATCAATTGGCCTGAAGTTGGTCCAGGGGCAAACGTATTGGCGGGTAACACAGCACGCCCAACTAATTCGACTGCGATCGCTTGAGAATTTACAAATATTTGAAATCCCAGCGCACAGGCAATTGGCAAGCCACCAAATACCAATTTTGGCAGTTTCGGCATGGATATTTCTCTCCTTTTTCCTTTCTTGGTAAACCCTCGGTAAAATTCCTGGCAGGGAATCAGTATTACTACAGAAGGTAACTATAAAAACATAGTGGAACTACGTTAAGGAAAAGCTATGAAAATATAATGGGGATTTTAAGATAGCTTCTCTTAATGAAAGCTTTACAATACAGCGGGTTTTTGCGTCCAAATGTGAAGTTGAGATAAAGCGAGTAGAGGCACGGCAATCTAGATGTCTCGGATAGTTTAACAACGTATGTAATGCCGTGCCCCTACAGCTTGGATGTTGCTAATCGCTAATAGTTAATAGCTAATCGGCACAGTAATTTAGCATTGTTCTTTCCATTAGCAATTAGCAATTAGCAATTAGCCGCAAAGCGCGAGATCGCTAGCAACTGGAGTTAATCTATCTGAATTGAAGTGGGGGCCCAAGGGGCGCTGGTGCTGCTGCTGGGGATGAGGGTTTTGCGATAATCGGCGTAGAGACGATCGCGCCAGTTGAAAAATGTCTCGTAAGCCATACTATCAGCAATACCGGGGATGCCTTTGCCTTTGAGGTTTTCTGGAATATCCAGATAATTTCCCTCGGGAAACTTCAGCAGCATACTCAATCCGGCGACGGCGAAATCTGCCAGGGTGGGATGATCTGCAACTAGATAGGGTCTATTCATTAATAGCAGGCAGAGGGCTTCTAGATCTTGCTTGATGTCCTCGGTAGCTGATTGTACGACATCGGGGCCGTAGCCAATGCCAAAACCCAGGATGTTCACCAATTCGCTGGGGACGGAACCGACTAAAATTTTCAGCACATCGGGTGTAGCTGAGGGTAGCAGCGCGGTGCGGAGGCTCAAGCTTTGACTCAATGCGCCATATAGTACTTTACGGCTTTTTACGCCGATCGACTCGTCTGCCCATTCTTCCATTAGCAAGCAGACTCCGCGCAGTTGGGGATCTGCGGGGATGAGGGGAGGGTCTGGGTATTTGCGATCTAGGTATTTGGCGATCGCAGTCGAATCAGCGATTACCTCGTTGCCGTCTTTTAGCACCGGCACCTTTCTCTGACCCGACATTTTGAAAATATCTAACTGTCCAATCCCTGGCGTCACCTCTATTTTACGGTATGCCAGCCCCTTGTAATCCAGAATCAGCCGTACTTTTTCCGAGTATTGTGACAATTCAAATTGGTATAACTCTAGCATTCCTTGTCTCCCTCTCAAGTTGATTGAAATACAGTCAGGACTTACGCGCATATTCCGGGTTTCTCTGAAAAATCGTCGTTTTGGAACTAGATATCGCAGCTTGAAACCCGGTTTCTAGGAGCTGGTACCGTTACTGGCTCACCGTTTAAAGTTTAATCCATCTCTTACGCTTTAAGCCGGTTTTCTTTTTGCTGGCGTTGCGTTTAACCTTGTTAAAGATGGCATATTTTATAATTAAATCTACAATCTCAAATCTTAAATCTACAATAATTTTAAGTTTAAGTGCTACCCTGACAATTCCCCTGGTTATTAATGTTGCAATTGATACTTACAAACTAAGAAACCCCCAGATTTGATTGAGGGTTTCTTAACGGGATCGTACAAGAGCAGCGACCTTTTTACCATTAAGCGCTTTGGCGGGTCAACAAACCCCAGATAAAAAGGACAACGATCGCACCCAGGACGGCAAAAAGAATACTAGGTATGGTCAAGGCTCCCACTGAAGCCCCCGCACTCGTGCCAAACAAGACGCGACCCAGCCAGCCTCCTACTAATGCGCCCAAAATACCCAAAACGATGGTTGCCAGTATGCCGCCGCCTTGATGACCGGGGTAGATAGCTTTGGCGATCGCTCCCGCAATTAGTCCCAAAACAATCCAAGCAATAGCGTCAACAACTGTCATGGTATTCTCTCCTATTTATTTGAGCGTTTTTTACCTAGCTTTATTTACACTAACAAACCGGATCACATGCTGACCTCTATCATAGGGAATAACCAAAAGGTAAAGATGATAATTAATCACTGAGGTGGTTTTTCTGGAAAAATCAAAACGTAAATCGCTAGCAATAATTTCTGCGTGTGCCACAACTGTTTTATGGTGCAAATTTTTACATTTTGCTGCTAATTGTACCCAGCAATTGTAGAAAATGTGACCTTTCCCCTACAGGGGGAATGACTCCAATTTGTACCAAATATTGCTTTTTGTAAAAAAGATATTAAAATACATAAAGCCTGCCGACATTCAGGTGAAGGGACAGCGCTCAACGAGCCACGACCAGCTACCTGACGGTGCAGTCGGGGCATGGTTGCGGCTGTATGGGAAGAGCCTAACTCGATTTGGACGCGATTGGCGTTCTGAAGCGGGAAAACCAGTTCTTTTTGTCGAAAGTGAGGTTTTTAATGCAAGCTCAAAATCGCACCCGTTTGCTTAAACTGATGCCCTACCTTTTAGGAGTGGTGGGGGCGAGTGTCCTCATTAGCTTTCCAGGAGAAGCGCAGGTAAAGAACCACTGTTCTAGTGGTGGTACTCAAGCCACTACAGTATCGGAACGTACAAGTCAAAATACCCCAGGGCAAAATATTGTCACCATAGCGTCTGGTAATGCTTCGTTCAGCACGCTGACAAAAGCTGTGCAAGCAGCAGGATTGGCTCAAACTTTGTCTGGAGAAGGTCCGTTTACCGTTTTTGCTCCTACAGATGCCGCATTTGCGGCACTGGAGCGTCAGCGTCCGGGCATTTTGCCACAATTGTTGCAGCCGGAGAACAGGGACACGCTGGTGAAGATTTTGACCTATCACGTGGTTCCGGGGCGGGTTCTTTCCAGCAATTTAACATCTGGACAAGTCAACACCGTTGAAAAAGGTGCGGTTAACGTTCAAGTTAGCGGTAACCGAGTCACCGTGAATAATGCCAGAGTTACGCAGGCAGATATTAGTGCCAGTAACGGCGTTATCCATGTAATTGACAAGGTTCTGTTGCCTCCCGATTTGCGGCTTTAATCGCGAGTAATAGAAGTCGGGGCGGGTAATACTTGCCCATTTATAAACCCGCCCCCCTAACCTTAAAAACATCAACCCCGTTCAATTGATTTGGACGGGGATTTTGATTTTAGATTTTGGCTCTGCGCCAGTTCTGCCAGTGCCAGATCTGGGCATCTACTTAAAGTTAGAAGTTAGAATTGTAACTATACATTCAATTTTTCTCTAAAGGCGATAAAGCCTCAAAGTAGCAGGAAGCGTGGCAATATCATGAGACTTAGGTTGTTTGTGCAAGTGGTGAGTGGGATGGCGATCGCTATCGGTGTAACAGCCGCCATCACCCAGCCCTTGGAGGCTCAAAGTAGAAATCGGTACTTTTGCGCGATCAGAAGCGGCGTACCGACTACATTTGCGCGGACTCCCAGAGGAAACGTCCCCATGATTAGCTGGGTTTCCCACCTGGGAGGCAGAGATCCGCTGCAACGCTGTCAGGAAGTCACCCAAAGGTTTCAGAACTTCTCCGACAACGGCATGTTGAGGTTTCTCAGAAGCGGTACGCTCAACAATCAACCCGTTTTGTGCGTTGCCCGTTTCAGGGGCGGTACTTGTGACAGCAACGCCGTATTAATCACGCTTGGCCTTGGACAAAATCCCCAACTTGTGCGTCAACAACTAATCGATATTGGCAGTCGTGCCAACAGCGGTCCAATTCGGTTAAGAAGCAATGACGTGATTTTTTACGAGGAGGGAGAACCCTACGTCAATATCGACAAGCTGTTAGAAACAGCCCCAGTTGAAAGTGAAAGTTCACCCCAATAAACCCGAAAATTTCAAATTTTATATTTGAGATTTTAGATTTTTATAAGTAGTTCAAAACAAGATGAAATGGCAGACACTGACCTTGGTAAACTGTGTTGGCATTTGGATAATTGCGATGCCTGCTTCAGCACCGCAAGTCAGCGTTTCGGCATTAAATACCTTAGAGCAACAAGCATCTACTCAGTTATCGGTTGAGCAACTACAAAGTTTAGCCAAATCCCTAACTGTCAAAGTTTTATCCCAAGAAGTTTTGGGGTCGGGAATTTTGCTGCAAAAGCAAGGATCGGTTTACACAATTGTTACCAACGCTCACGTCTTGAGATCGGGAGATCCGCCTTATAAAATTGAGACGCCAGATGGCAAAATTTACTCGGCTGTTGTCGTTAAAACAGCTAACTTTGAGGGCAAAGATTTAAGCTTATTGCAGTTTCGTACCAAATCTAATTATGCTGTGGCAAAACTAGGGGAGATTCCCCAAGCTGGAGATGAAGTATTTGCTGCTGGTTTTCCGTTTACAGCATCGCCAACAAAAGACAGAGGGTTTGTTTTTAGAACAGGTCAAGTTTGGCGGGTACTAGATAAAGCTTTGGAAGGTGGTTATCAAGTTGGATACACCAATGATATTGAAAAAGGCATGAGTGGGGGGCCATTGCTAAATTTTCGCGGTGAAGTTGTAGGAATTAATGGAATGCACGCCTATCCACTTTGGGGAGATCCCTACATTTTTAAAGATGGCTCGGAACCAGATCCAGCCTTGCGAGAACAGATGAGCCATTATAGCTGGGGGATTCCCATGGAGACGTTTAAACAGTTAGGTTTTGAATGGGCAAACAGTATCTAAATTTATTGAGGGTAAAACCATGAGATTTAACTACGAACTATCGGCAGCATTAATTGGGGCAGCGGCAATGGTACTGGTGCAACCGCAATTTGCCGTTGCTATAACACCGGAACAGGTGAATAATATTGCTAAAGATGTGACGGTTCGGATTGATGGTTCTAGCAGTGCGAGTAATGGATCTGGGGTAATTATTGAACGGCAGGAAGGAAATGAAAATATTGTTTATACGGTTCTGACGAATTGGCATGTAGTAGAAAAGCCAGAGCAATATACACTCCGAACGCCAGACGATAGCACTCACGTGGTGAGTCAAATTCAAAGAATTCCTGGCGCAGATTTAGCCATTTTGCGGTTTACGACCGATAAACGTTACAATACCGTGCAGCGGGGAAATTCGGCTCAATTAAGCGAGGGTCAACGGGTTTATTTTGCGGGTTATCCGGCGCCGATTCAAGTAGAAACAAGACGCAGCTATCGTTTTATTACAGCAAATATTACGGGTCGTTTATCCACCGCAAAAGATGGTTATGCTGTAGTTTATGACGGCCCCAGTATACCAGGCATGAGCGGGGGTCCGGTGTTTGATGAAAATGGTCGTTTAGTCGCGATTCACGGTGAAACCGAATCGTTAGGAAGTGGACTGGGAACCGCAGGAAATTACGGAATTCCTATCAATACTTTTTTTGCGTTGCAACCTCAAGCCACAAATGTTGCAGTGAGAACCACTCCAACGCCTTCTGCACCGATTCCAACGCGGACTCAAACCCCCACCCCGCCACCCGTACAAACAGCCGTTGCAGGGCAATCTCAGCCTGGTGTACGGCGTTTGTCAGCGCCACCGACGGTGCAACCTACTGCACCAGTAGGGGAGAATACTTCGCCGCCACCCCAAATCGCACCTCCGGTGGTGATAACTTCGCCTCGTCCTCCAGTCGTAACGCCACCGCGTCCCACTATCGTCACATTTTCCCCCAATACGTTGCCAGAATACATCGTGCCAACGAACCCCAACCAAAACCTCTCCGCACCTAACATCCCTAAAATTAACGAATTGTTGCAGCGGGAAAATTTAACACCCATTGCTTGCACTGAAAATCCGAAAATAGAAATTATTGGAATTCAGTATACCGTTTGTGCTGCTCCTAACGCGGCTCGTCCGGCGGGGAGATACGAAGTGCGAACGGGAGGATTTTAAATGCGATCGCAGTTATTATTCACACAGGTCAATCATGGGTAATCAAGGTTATTTGTCAAGTCTCCCAACAGTGATTTTAGGCTCTGTTTTTAACATTGCTGCTGTGCTGTTGGGAACGACTTTTCCCGCATTGAGTCAAACTCCCCCTAATCTCGAACAACTGGTGAGTCAGTGGGGATATACCCGCGTCGCTTGCGTTACTGGAGCGGTATTTATTCGCTCCGGTTCCCTGACAATTTGCGTCAATCCTACCGCTGAATTACCTGCGGGAAATTACACTTACGACCCCGTTTCTAATCAGTTAGTTGCTGTTAGTTCTGCACCCGTAGGAGAGAAACTGACATTTAGTTTTACCCGGTTGGCAGATTATACCAATTGCGTGGATGACATTCTGACTCTTTATAAAGATCGGGAGCGATTTAGACAGCAACCAAGAAGGGGAAATTGTTTACCAGACCAGATGCAAGCTTATGCAGAGACGGGTATTTCTAAACAGCAGGCGTTAGAATTACTCAAAGCTGCTAACGAGTATGTATCGACTGCTCTAACAGTTAGATTTTATCCCCTCCGGGGTCAGCGAGAGCAAATTGCTAGTTTGTTTGGCTTTATCTACGATGTTGATGCGAACGATGCGGAAATTCAAAGAATGGCTGAATCTGCTAATTCCCAATAAGTAACTCAAGTTGTTAGTTACATCCAAGGGTGCTGGTAATGGGTAATGGGTAATGGGTAACGAGCAAGAGTAAACTGCCAATGAATCCAATTACCAATTCCCAATTACCAATGACCAATTATTTAATTTCCAAAGAATTAAGCAGGGATTTTACATAATTTTCAAATTTAGCATATTTGTCGGATTCGGCGGTATAGGTAATTGTATAAGCTTGATTATTTTTGAGCAGCCATATTTGCAGTTTCTTTAAATTAAGTTGTCTGTCTTTGACGGTATAAATAACTTGATAAGACGGAATATTGTTTGCCAAAGTGGTTTCGCCTTGGACAATAATATTTGCATCTGGATTAAGCTGTTTAATTTGGGAAATTGAGAATTCAGTAAACCCGTCTAAAGTTGTTGGTTTGTTAGATAAATCTTCCACGCTGATAGTCAAATCTTCTTGTAATTTATCCGTCTCGCTTTCTTTCGGGGTGACAAATTTAGCAAGATCGCCTGTAATAGGGTCTTTTACTGCGAGTGTGTTTGACCAACTGGCGGGATATGTCAGCTTGATTCCTTCGGTGGAATTGTCATAAGTTAATAAAGTTTCTGATTTAAGGAAAGCGAAGAATATAGCGGCAGCGATTCCAGCAACTCCAACTGGGACTAAAGGTTTCCAGGGGATGGGTTTTGTTTGAGGTTGTAAAGTATTCAATGCTTGCAAAACTTGCGTGGCGGATTGGTAGCGATCGCGGAAATCATAGCGCACCATTTTGTCTAAAATATCTGCAAGTTTTGGATTAACCTGCACCAAATCTCGCCAGCGAATTTCATGGGTTTTGGGAGCTGTTGGTAATTTAGTCGGTAATATTCCAGTGAGAGCTTGAATTCCAATTATTCCTAAAGCATAAATATCGCTGTTAAATTGGGAATTCCCCATACTTTGTTCGCACGGCATATAGCCAGGAGTGCCAATCGCAACTGTAGAATATATCTGCCCCTGAGTGTTAGCTGCTAAAGTTCTGATTTGTTTGACTGCACCAAAGTCAATTAAAACTATTTTCCCGTCTCTGGCACGTCTGATTAAATTTGCTGGCTTAAGATCCCGGTGAATTACTTGGCGAGCGTGGACAAATTCTAGAACTTTCAAAATATCCTGTAACATGGCAATTACCGCCATCTCACTAAATTGTTTGCCTGGAATTAACTCTTTACTCAAATCTTCGCCTTCAATCAATTCTTGAACTAAATAAAATTGCCGCTCTTCTTCAAAGTGAGCAAGCAGTTGCGGGATTTGGTCGTGATGTCCTAGCTTTTTATATAAGACTTCAGCTTCAGCGTCGAATAATTCTTTGGCTTTCTGCAAAACAAATGGATCGCTAAATTGGGTTCGTAAATGTTTGACGACACATTGAGGAGTACCAGGTAAATCTAGATCTTCAGCTAGATAAGTTTCACCGAAACCTCCCTGACCCAACTTGCTGATAATTTTGTAGCGTCCTTTGAGTGTTTGTCCTATCATTACGATTCTCTCAGCCTTGTAGCATTTGTTAACAGGTTTAGCAGGTATGCACCCTTGACGCAATTTCCAGGATTCCAGCTGTATAAGGGGAAACAGGGAATAGAAAAGAGGGAACAGGGGGAAAAATAGTTCAACTTAATGGTTTCATCATCAATCGGCGTCCTAACGGCTCTGGCGACTGCTACAGATGTTGCCAATAACTCCTTAGAAAAGAAATATATTAATTTTGACACATAATTGAAATTAGCACTAGGAGGAAATTACCCACATAGTCTCAAGGAAGTTAGTTTGAGGATGAAATTGCGGTTATTTACGCTCAAGCGCGGAAGTAATGCAAACGCCACTTTGCGAAGGCTTTTGGATCGTCAAGGATTGGCTGCTGGGAATGTGCTAAATGAAAGTGGCGGCGAGGATTCGATGTATGTGGATGTGGATGAGTATTTGAATGCGGTTCCGCTTGAGGAAAACGGAAATAACAGCGGTTTTCCATAGGGTGCAACAGGGCATTGTAGGGGCACGGCCTCCAAAAACCTTTGCGCTGGCGAAATCTGCCCCAAAAACACCATTAACCATACCCGTAGAGACGTTACATGTAACGTCTCTACTACCGGACCCGGTATTACTTCCCTGGGGGTAGACCCGAAAAAGCGCGAGCGATCGTTATCTAATTTAAATTCAATTGCTGCCTTATTTTCACCAATAATTCATTCAAATCCAGAGGTTTTTTGAGATAATCGTTTACCCCGAGTTGGTAAGCACGTTCGATCATTTCCTCATCGGCATAAAAGCTAATAAAAAATACAGGAATATTGCCGATTTTCAAATCTTTGCGTAAATTTTCTAGAACTCCATATCCGTCAAGCACGGGCATCTTAATATCGCAAACAATTAAATCTGGTTTTTGTTCTTTAGCTAAAACTAGACCAATAAATCCATTCTCTGCCGTCAAAACATTAAATCCTTCAGATTTTAAAAATCTTTCTATCAGTAACCGCAAATATTCATCATCTTCAATCAATAAAATTTTTTTCAAGGCTCTATCCTGGTCATTGACTCACGCAAATCGATTATAATCCTGGGATAAAATAGGGTTCGCTCTATTTATAATCAGAGCTAAAGATGTTGGTCAATGGCGGTTCTGAAATTTTCATAGGTAGCCACACCCAAAATTTTTTCTCTAAGTATACCATTTTGAAAAATCAGAACGGCAGGAATGATGTAGACGTTGAATTTTTGAGGCGCGATCTTGTTTTTGTTGATGTCGATCTTGACAATTTTGGCACGGTCTTCGTAGGCTTGGGCTAGTTGCTTCATAATTGGATCGAGCTGGCGACACGAGTCAGACCGAAGAGTCATTAAATAAGTTATAACAAATCTTTCACGGGTTAAAATTGCATCGAGTTCGCTATCTTGAATTTCCCAGACTTCGCTCATTTGCGTTCCTCACAAGAATTGGTGTTTCGACAGTTGTTGCAGTTGTTACTAAAAGACTGTTAAACCCAAAAGTTTTTACACCATCGCTTGATTGTCTTGTTGCGATCGCGATTTCCTCAACCCGTAAGAGTCAAAATTTTCCTTTATACACAAAATAACTTGTGTTGTTTAATACATCGCGATCGGAAGCAGATTGACTGGTTTACCCTATATATTCAAGACACTCAATCTTGACAAGAATGACTGCTGAAGACTTCCAAAACCTGACAACTTGGGAAAGGTTAGAACGAGGACGAAAACTCAAAGCTGCTCAGGGCGGCTATGCGGGTTACGGTTCGCCAGCTTTCGGTCAAACCTCTGTCAATGGCGAACTGGTGGAAAACCCAGTCGAGATGCAGGTAATCGAGCTAATTCGCCGTCACCACAAGTCGGGTAAGTCGCTGCAACAGATAGCCGACTGGCTGAATCAGCAAGGGTATTGCACCAAGCGGGGTCAGCAGTGGAAACGGATCTCCGTCAAGCGGGTTCTAGACCGACTGTATGGCAAAACACCCAAGGTATCTAGCGCGACTCAAACCCGTAAAACTACGGGTACGGGGAGCGATCCGTCAGCGCCTTGAAAGTAGCGATCGCGATCGCACCGCCAAGTTTGAGTGAAGCTGATAATGTCATAACACCTGCCAATGGGTCAGTTGCAAAATTCCTCTCCATAACCTTAAAGTAAATCAAAGCATTAACTAGCAAGGGTTCCAGTTTGCGTATTTGTAACATCCCTCATTATAAGTACCGATCGTTTTAGTGTCTATTGGCGATCGCTATATAAATCAGTTATGCAATTCGATAACCCGCTGATTTTTGCCCCTGCTGTAGAGGCGGCAATTGACCGTCAGCTGCCGATCGTCACACCAGACACCCCGCTGGTGAATGCGATCGCTTTGATGAACCAAACGCGGCTACTTGGTGTCGCTCAACCTAGGGGGGAAGCATCCGACACCTTGACTTCCGGTGCCAAGCTCTCCAGCTACGTATTGGTAATGCAGAATACAGAATTATTAGGAATTTTTACAGAACGGGATATCGTGCGGCTGACAGCAGCAGGCGTAAACTTTGAAGGGGTGGAAATAGGAGCGGTGATGACGCTTGCGCCTATCGTTTTACGTCAAGCTGATTTTCAGGATATTTCCGCCGCGTTATTTTTATTTCGGCGGTATCGGATTCGCCATTTGCCGATTGTCAACGACAACGGCGAACCGATTGGGGTCGTTTCACCGGAAAGTATTCGGCGGGTATTGCGACCGGCAAATTTCCTCAAACGACGCCGCGTATCTGAATTAATGTCAACTGAAGCGATCCATGCCCCTTTAACGGCTTCGGTACTGAGTTTAGCCCAATTAATGGCAAGCCATCACATCAGTTGCGTAGTGATTACACAAGAAGATGAGGCAGGAAATATTCTACCCGTTGGCCTTGTCACAGAACGAGATATCGTGCAATTGCAATCATTACAGATTGATTTCGCGCATACCCAAGCTCAGACTGTCATGAGTACGCCGCTATTTTTGCTCAGTCCTGAAGATTCTTTATACAAAGCCTATCAAGAAATGCAACACCGTAACGTGCGACGGTTAGTTGTATCTTGGAATTGGGGTCAAGGATTGGGAATCATCACCGAAACAGATCTGCTGCGCGTGTTTGACCCTGTAGAAATGTACGGGACAATCGAAATATTACAGCGCACGATTGAGCAACTAAAGCGAGAACAATCCGAACTTTCCCAAGCGCTTGTAACTGGCGATATTACCCACTGCAACCAATGCACCAACCCCAATCATGAGTTGAACGATCTTTTATCTACCATCCAAGTTTGCATAGAAACTCTGGCTCAACAACCCGATTTATCACCAGATTTGAGGCAAACTAAACTCAATTCTGCCTTAGTTGATATTGAACGGATACGTCATCTGGTGGAAGCACTTCGCCAAAGTTAATTTCCCTTAGATCTGATCTGACATAGGGGGAGGCAGAGCCTCCCTACTCTCGTTCCCAGGCTCGAGCCTGGGAACGAATCTGCGAGGCTCTGCCTCGCTGCGATCCGGTTAATATAATTGCCAAATTTTGATCGTTTTATCAGCACTACCGCTGGCTAAAATTTTCCCATCGGCGCTCAGCGCTACGGAGTTAACTGCTGCCGAATGTGCGGTGAGAGTGCCGCGCAATTTACCTGTATCGAGATGCCAAACTTTGACAGTTTTGTCGGCACTACCGCTGACCAAAGTTTTGCCATCAGAACTAATCGTCAGGGAGGAAACTGCTTCTGAATGTCCTTCTAAATTGCCAATTAATTCACCAGTGCCGAGATGCCAAAGTTTGATATTTTTGTCTGCACCGCCACTGACTAAAGTTTGTTCATCCGGACTAATTGCAACTGCATAAACCTCCCCTGAATGTCCGCCAAGGGTGCGGCGAGGTTCCCCAGATTGGGGATGCCAAATTCTAATTTTACCGTCACTCTGACCGCTGGCAATAATTTGACCGTCTTTGCTCATTGCAGCGCAATTTACCGCACAGGAATGCCATAGGGTACAAAGTCGTTCGCCTGTTTGCAAGTTCCAAAGTTTTATCTTATTACTGCCGCTGAAAACAACTTGTCCTTTGGCATCAATCGCCACAAATTTGACTGGATTATTATGCCCAAAAATCACAGGCAGAAGTTTACCAGTCCGCAGATTCCATACTTTAACATTACTTCCAGGAGAGTCATAACTGCCGCTGGCGATAAATTTTCCGTCGGGACTAATAGCAACTGAGGCAATTTTTTCTGTGTTTCCAGTCAGGGTGCGGATGGGTTCTCCCGTTTGCAGATCCCATACTTTAATTGTTTTGTCCAAACAGCTACTGACTAGAATATTGCCATCGGCGCTGATGGCGACTGATGAAACTTTTCCAGACTGTTCTGAGAGGTTATAAATTGGGGAAATATGTTCTAGACTGTACTTGCGTTTTAAATCGGCAATAGCACGCAACAACTCCTGCACTTTACCAACGCTTTCATCATCCTCAATTGCGACAAAATATTCTTTCAGCTTCTCGACATATTCATAATCTTCTATCTTCAAAGCTGACTTCATTGCCTCTAAATTATCACTTCCTTCTAACGGTGTAACTTGGTGCAGTTGCAACCACGAATTCACCGAATATTCGACTTGATCTTTACTCCAAGATTTATCCGGTAAATGTATCAGACTTTCAGCTAATTGCAAAGCCAATTCTGGCACCCAGTAACGTCTTTCTTCTGCTAAAGCCTGGTACACTTGTCTATAGCCAGAAACAATGGCTTGTATTAGTTGCAAGTCAGTAACATCTTGCATCAAATTGGGTAACAATTTCGGCAGTAAGGGAGGCACGTCATGATGAACGAGATGGTAAGTATCTGTCACCCAACCCGCTACCAAACAGTGACAGTTGATTAAAAAATGCCATAATTTGGCAAAATCTTCCCGCTTAACTTTGTATGGTAGCGATAATTGACTCGCGTCAATTCCATGCGCTTTCCATTTTTCTTGTTTCTCTAAAATTTCTAAATTAATTGCATTATCTCCTCCCAGCTTGTTTACTTCATCAATTGGTTCTCCCAAGGCTAAAAGTTTGTCCCTAATCTCTTTCCACGCTAAAGCACGCTCCTTTGCCGACTCGTAAACTATTTCTTTGTAAGGCATTCTTGCAACAGTTTTGTAATAGTAATTATCTTGGTTTAACCCCCAGTATGCCATGCGAAAAATCAGATAAGTTCCATCATTTTCTGATTCTAAAATTAACGTCGGTTCTGATTTTAGCATTCCGAACAAAGCTTTAATGCTAGCTTCACCGTGAAACTGCTTGTTTTCCCAAGCTCCTGCTAAAAACTCTGTAGGTCTAACTTGATTGTGCAGAGAATAATGCTGATTCAAAAATTCTCGCATTCCTTCAGCCAATCCCATTTCAATCTCTATATTTTCCGGCATTTCATTGCCAAATTGATCGATTTGTAATTGGGGCGTTTTCAGAAAAATTCTCAGGGGTATCAGTCCGCTATTAGGGTGAGACTCTAGAATTTGAGAAGGGTATAATCTTAAAGGCCAATTATCTATTATTTTGTGAATTTCCGGGGATTTAAGCGTTGTTTCCCGTTGATAGGCGGCTAATTTTAATTGCGTCTCCCGGTGGTAGTCAGCTAATTGCTGCTGTAGCGCTTTTTCCTGTTCAAAGCTACTAGGTGAATTTTTTGTTTCAATCATACCCTTGACATTCTGGAGAAACTCTTGAATGTCCTCAGCTTTTAGGTATTTAGATTTACCGAGAGCTTCTTCATCTTGCTTTTGCAGCAAGACAGCAATCAGAGGTGCAAATTCTATCACCCATTGGACGATTAATTTTAGCCCTTGCTCCATCAGTACACTTTTGGTCAGCATTAGCATATATAGCGCTCCCAATTATCCTTCATCCCCTCTCTTAAAACAAGAGGGGCGCAACACTCCATTCCGACTACACCTAAACCCGATCGTGGATTGGGTAAGGTGGGAAAAGAGCAGTAGGTGAGATTTAGTGTTGATTATTGATGTCTAAATAATTACACGGTGATTTCTGAGAAATCACCAGGTCTTCCCTGATGCACCTGATTTTATCTATCTTAGTATAAACACAGATAATAATGTCTATCCGGATATTTTTCAGCAGCGGATTTTTAGTTTAAATTTAGGTTAATTCGAGGTTAATATACAGTTATTTTTTATACCGTTGTTGGGTAATGGGTGCAGAAAGCTATGGAAAGTACTGGGTGTATAGAAGAAATTCTAATTATTTGTTTTCCAGGAATAAATGGGGGAGCGGATGCAAGACAGCCATCAGCCAACTCATCTTCTTTCTACCAATAAACCGGATATCTGACCCAGCTTAACCTAGATTTAATTCAAAGTTAACCTTTTTTTAATTATGGAAATAGAAAATAAATTAAAATTAATAGTGAATATCAACTCTAATCATCTGGTTTGGACTAACCTGCGGTTAAAGATATCGTTCTGTTGCTTGTTTAGCCAGTTGCTTGTTTACCGCTTGGTATGTAATTCAGCATCTGGGATATGCAACAACGTTGGTGCAACAACGTTGGTGCAACAACGTTGCGAATGGGGAAGCGGTGAGCGTGGCTAGTTCTAGTATATCTTTAGGAGGCAGTTATGACAGTAGATTATCCTACCGCGACGGCCTCTAAAATTGTTTTAGAGGAGATCTTGCACGCGCAGGTGCGGGAGTTTTATTACGGTGATTCCCTAGCGTTACGCAATGTTGACCTGCTGATTTACAAAAACCAGATTACAGCTTTTATTGGGCCTTCTGGCTGCGGCAAAACTACCCTACTGCGATGTTTTAATCGTCTGAACGATCTGATCCCAGGGACTCGCTTAGAAGGGCAAATCCTGTTTAATGGTGGCAATATTTATGACCCGCAACAGGATGCGATCGCTATTCGCCGCCGCATTGGCATGGTCTTCCAAAAGCCGAATCCCTTTCCCAAGTCTATTTACGACAATATTGCCTTTGGTCTTCGGGTTAACGACTACAAAGGTAACATCGATGAGATGGTAGAGCAGTCATTGCGTCAGGCGTTTCTTTGGGATGAAGTCAAAGATAAGCTCAAAGATAGCGGTTTGGATCTATCAGGTGGGCAACAGCAGCGGTTGTGCATTGCGCGAGCCATTGCCTTGCAACCGGAAATCATTCTGATGGATGAACCCTGTTCTGCTCTCGACCCGCTTTCGACTTTGCAAATTGAAGATTTGATGCGGCAACTTAAGCAGCATTGTACGATTGCGATCGTCACTCACAACATGCAGCAGGCTTCGCGAATTGCTGACATGACAGCATTCTTCAACCTGGAAATGAAAGAAGGAAGCCGTACAGGCGAACTGGTGGAATACGACCGCACCTGTGTGATTTTTGAAAGTCCAACCCAGGAGGTCACCGAGCAATATGTCAAGGGTCGTTTTGGTTAAGCAATTCAGACCGCCAGAAGTTGAATAATGACGAAATAAATTAGCAAGCTCAGCACATCCTGAATGATGGTGGCGACTGGTCCCGATCCAAAAGCTGGGTCTTTACCAGCACGGAAGAGCAGCCAGGGAAAAAGCAGACCAACGGTGGTAGCAATTCCCCCAGCAGTCAAAATGGCTAGCGCCACCGCACTAGCCAGCTTGAGATTGCCAAAAGCCGCCAATACCAAAGGAAAACTCAACCCACCAAGGGCAAGTCCGATTAGCAATCCCGTCCATATTTCCCCGGTTAGCAATTTCGGCAACGAAGAGTGGTTGAAAGACAAGCCGCGCACCACAATTGCTTCTGTTTGCGTGCCGATGGCATCTGCCAGGTAGACAATTCCGGGTACGAAGAAGGAAACAAAGACGCGGGTTGCCAGAAGTTGTTCAAAGCGCGAGACGACGAATGTAGCCAAGATGCTGCCGATGAGTCCCACCAGCAGCCACGGCAAGCGATCGCCTGCTCTCTGAGTTGGGGCAGCCTCCAGGGCGTGGTGCGCGTGGCTATTCTCTCGCTGAATACCTGCCAGCCGATCCAGATCCTCGATATGCTCCCGTCTTAAGATGCCAATTAAAGCCTGCGCTGGGACAACTCCCAACAGGCGTCCTTGCATATCGACCACGGGGACATCGGTCAAACCGTATTGTACTGCCAACCCCGCCACCCGTTCTTGATCCTCGTGGGGATTAACCATTGGGGGTTGAGCAGTCATCACCTCGCCTAAGGTCTTGTCTCTTGGCGCTCTCAGCAAGTCGAGCAAGCGAATTAAACCCCATAGATGCCCTTGGCTGTCTGTCACGTAAACCGCTTCGATAGAATCGAAGGCATTGCCCGGAAGGCTCGCGAGGGTCGATCCCACGCTATCTTGGGCGAAGGCAAAGGGAACTCGCGGCACTAGGTACTGAGCAGCTGTTTCAGAAATTGAAGCTTTATAGGCTGACATCGGCTCATCTCCTTGGTAGTGTTTCTACTAATGGCTAATGGCTAATGGCTCAATCGTGATATTACGAATATCTCTGGGAATTAGTAATTAGCAACCCCCAAGTTTATAACTAGCAACTTGATAATTGTTTCAATATAATTATGTATCATTTTTGATACCAAATTCCAGCCTAATTTCCACATAAATATTAATATAATTTATTCAAAATTTAAATATTTTTAGTTCAAGGGTGATACACTAAAATTGCATGGAGCCGAGAGGTAAAAACCTATGGCACCTAAAATTGTCCCCGAACTTGAAGATTTAGTCGAAGGTCTTGGCGTTCCTGGTATTGCAGCAATCGTGCTTCTGCCTGTCATTATTCCAGTGGCGACAGGGATGGGTAAGCCGATAGCCAAGACAATGATCAAAGGTGGAATTGTCCTTTATGAAAAGGGCAAGGGAGTGCTGGCAGAAGTTGGCGAAAACTTTGAGGATGTCCTAGCCGAAGCTAAGGCCGAACTTGCTGCGGAAAAGGTGAAAGAACTGGAAGCGACTGTAACTCATCCGGAGGTTGGTTAGTTTAGCAACCAATAACAAGGGCGAAGGAAGCTGATAGCAAAGCTAGCAAAATTTTCAGGACTTACCCACGACGATTGTAGAAACCCGGTTTCTTTGCTGCGAGCTTTTGTTTCCCAGCCACGATTTTTCACAGAAACCCGGTTTCTTTGCGGAAGTCCCGATTTTTTTTGGGGATGGTTATAGTAACTCATCCATTTTTGAAACCAAAGTGGATTTTCCTGGCGCCAATTCACTATTTCAATGACTGAAAAATCAATCCCTGCAACAAAGGAACTTTATCTGTTTCTTCCCAAGGAACAAGCGGAATATCGATTCGACCCATATGACCGTAAACTGCTAGTTTTCGATAAAATCCACCTTTGACGATCGCAGGTAGGAATCTGAGATTAAACTGCCGAATGATTCCGGCGAGGCGGAAGTCAAAATACTTCTCTAAAAGTCCGGTAATTTCCTCATCGGGGATTTTGCCCGTACCAAAGGTTTCCACCTGGATACTAACAGGTCTGGAAAATCCGATGGAATAGCTCAACTGCACTTCGCATTCATCGGCAAGACCAGCTGCTACGATATTTTTGGCAGCATAGCGGGCGGCGTATGCTCCTACTCGGTCGATGCGGGTCGGGTCTTTGCCGCTGAGGGCGGCGCCGCTGTGGCGCGCATATTCTCCGTAGGTGTCGATGGCATTTTTCCTCCCCGTCAGTCCAGAATGCACCGCCGGACCGCCGATGGCAAAGGGATCGTCAAAGTCGATCAAAATTCTGGTTTTTTCATCTGGTTTAATTGCTAGATCTTGAAAGACAAAATCGATCGCGGTTTCCCGAATTTCTGTCTGGAGTTGCTTGCAATCGGGTGCATCGGATGCTGAGAGTTTATCCAGACTTGCCAGAATGGTGATGCTGTGAATTCTATTGGGTTTGCGATCGCAATACTCCACCCCGACCTGTGTCTTGCCATCCGGGGCAAGGTATGGCACTATTTTCTCCAACCGCAGGGCAGTCAACCGCTTTGCTAGTTGGTGTGCTAACCAAATCGGTAGGGGCATCAAGGCGGGGGTTTGATTGCAGGCAAATCCAAACACCGTCACCTGATCCTGCACGGGAATTTGTTCGATCTCTGCTTCTGATAGTTTTTTTTCATCTAAATAGCGCTGCTTGTTAGGCGGCAATTCTTTTAAACTTGTGATGATGCTGCAAGTTTTGGCATTAAAATCAGGTTCCTCATAACCTGCTTGTTTAATCGCCTGTCGGGCGATTTTAGTGAAATCGACGATCGCATCGGATTCAAACCTCGCCGAGATAAAGACGATACCCGTAGATACGGCACATTCTGCGATCGCTCTGGAAAAGGGGTCTCGCCGCAAAAATTGATCGATAATCCCATCGCTGATTTGGTCACATAGTTTATCCGGGTGTCCTTCGGTGACGGACTCGGATGTGAACATGAAGTCTTTTTTCATAATTGGTAATTGGTAATTGGTAATTGGCTGATTTTCACTGATATCATGTCCGGTTGTATCTGTTGTATATAGTCGATTGTGGGAAAAGCTGTTTTTTTTCCTCCCACCTGCTCACCTGCACAAGAAGCTCACCTAACGCTACCTCTGCAAGCGGACATGATATGACTTCTGACTACTGGTCACCTGTTCTGCTGTTGTTAATTCCTTGGTTCCTTCATTGACTAACAAAGGCAGCACGGCGCTTGTACCGATGACAGCAGTATCAACTATATTGAGCGGGGCGATTTGCAATAGACCCCTCAAACCCGGTACAAATGCGGCTAAAATTTGCAGGGCGAAAGAACCGCCGAGGGCAAGGGTTAAATATTGATTGGGGGGCAGTTTTTCGCCGCTATAAATACTGTGTTTTTTAGACCGACAGTAGAGGGCGTGCAACAGTTGCGCTGAGGTTAAACTCATAAAACCAATCGTACTTGCTTGCGCGCCGATTCCGTATTTGCTCAGGGCGTAACCGTAAGCTGCCAAGGAACTAGCGGAAATTGTCGCCGACTCTAATAAAATTCCCTTAAAATCCGCTGCTTTTATAATAGGTTCGTCGGGATTTCTGGGTGGTTGACTCAATACATCTGGTTCTGGTTGTTCCAAAGCGAGGGCAAGACCGGGGAAAATATCGGTAACTAGATTCAACCACAACAATTGCACCGCATTTAAAGGTTGACCTATCCCACCTGCGGTAGCGGTAAGCATGACGATAATCTCGCTGATGTTGGTGGAAAGGAGGAAATGAACCGATTTGCGGATGTTGTTGTAGATGGTGCGCCCTTGACTAACGGCGACGATGGTGGTTTCCAGCTTATCGTCTTGCAGGACAACATCTGCGACTTCTCTGGCGACATCGGTTCCCGTATGTCCCATTGCAACGCCAACATCAGCTGCTTTTAAAGCGGGAGCGTCGTTGATGCCATCTCCCGTCATGGCGACTACTTTGCCCGCACTTTGCAAAGATTGGACGATTTGTAGTTTATTGGCAGGACTGATGCGAGCAAAAATGTGGATGCGATCGCACAATGCTTTGATTACTTCTGGGTCGAGTTTGCCCAACTGGGTAGAGTCGATGATTTCCAGGGGTTCGCCTTTGCTGAGATTCAATTCTTTCCCAATGGCGTAGGCGGTAGGACTTTGGTCGCCGGTGATCATCACCGTCTCGATTCCCGCTTGATGGAAGTCGCCCATCAATGCTTTGACGCCGCTGCGGATGGGGTCTGCCATACCGATAAGTCCCAACCAAATCAAGTTTTCCGGAGGGGGGGAAGAGGACGCGGGGACGCGGGGACGCGGGGACGCGGGGGTAGAGGACGCGGCGATGGGGGGAATGGGGGACGCGGGGGTAGAGGACGCGGGGATGGGGGGAATGGGGGACGCGGGGGTAGAGGAGGCGGGGAGATTTTCGCCATTCTCGAAATGAGCATAAGCGACGCCTAGCACCCGCAGTGCCTTACCTGCCATGCGATCGTTTTCGGTCTCGATCGCCAATCTATCTGCTTCTGCGAGGGGAACAATTTCCCCATCTTTAATCTGCCAGCTGCACATATCCAGCACTTCTGTGGGACTTCCCTTAACCGCAAGCAACTGGTGGTGCTGGTTCAAATGCAGCGTGGTCATGTAATTTTGGGTTTCGGATCGGTGCTTGATGTCCACCAGGGGATATTTTTCTCTCAGGTCTTTGACATTCACCCCCGCACCGATTGCCAGATGGATTAAGGCATTTTCCGTAGCAGATCCGCGAACGACATATTCGCCATTTTGCTGTCCGTTGACTTCGCTTTCATTGCAGAGAACCGATACGTGAATTAGTTTTAACAGTTCATCGCAAGCATAGGGGTCGATCTTCTCTTCCAACTCTTGTGGGGTAGGCATCTTGCCTGCCCTTAACTCTGTATTGGGGAGAGGTTGAAGAGAATTAAGTTCCCACTCTTGTGGGGTAGGCATCTTGCCTGCCCTTAACTCTGTATTGGGGAGAGGTTGAAGAGAATAAATATCAC
>NZ_JBHFNP010000285.1:0-51720 GCF_041929235.1 Microseira sp. BLCC-F43 | reverse complement strand
CTTGGTGAATGTTTGTTTCAATCCCTAATAGGGATTAATGTTAGTTGCAACCAAATAAAGGAACAAAATAGCAACATGAAGAGGACTCGTTTCAATCCCTAATAGGGATTAATGTTAGTTGCAACCATTAAATCTTTGCGGCCTCCTGAAATTATCGAGGTCGGTTTCAATCCCTAATAGGGATTAATGTTAGTTGCAACTCAGCATACCTGGATTGCAGATCTGCAAGGAGAGTTTCAATCCCTAATAGGGATTAATGTTAGTTGCAACCCAACATTAGAAAAAGTTTTTAGGTAACGGTAAACTACCGTTTCAATCCCTAATAGGGATTAATGTTAGTTGCAACGCACGAGTTGATGCGGTTATCCCTGGGAGTGATGGGTTTCAATCCCTAATAGGGATTAATGTTAGTTGCAACACGATCCCGATGCAGCGATCGCAGAAGTCGAGTTGTTTCAATCCCTAATAGGGATTAATGTTAGTTGCAACTCGCCTGTCTCTTTGTCTCGAGTTCGTCGGCACGAGAGTTTCAATCCCTAATAGGGATTAATGTTAGTTGCAACGAAATTCTCCCAGTTGCTGTTTTGTCCGAGTATGCTGCTAGTTTCAATCCCTAATAGGGATTAATGTTAGTTGCAACTCCCGACAAATACGAGCAGGATCCAACAATAACTCTTGTTTCAATCCCTAATAGGGATTAATGTTAGTTGCAACAGTACGGGCATAAGATTTTTGTTCTTTGGGCTTCCGTTTCAATCCCTAATAGGGATTAATGTTAGTTGCAACGACCTGTTCCGTCGTTGGCTCTTCGAATACTGCCGACGTTGTTTCAATCCCTAATAGGGATTAATGTTAGTTGCAACGAAAAGAGCGATTTGAAGAAGTTGCCCAACAACAAAAGTTTCAATCCCTAATAGGGATTAATGTTAGTTGCAACGGCGAGTAAGGATATAGAAACATGTTGGACAGTAGGAGTTTCAATCCCTAATAGGGATTAATGTTAGTTGCAACGCAACTTGGCAGGCTTAATATCAGCGATCACACGCTGTTTCAATCCCTAATAGGGATTAATGTTAGTTGCAACGGACTTCCTAGTCTCGGATAGGAGATAAATTTGATAGTTTCAATCCCTAATAGGGATTAATGTTAGTTGCAACGCGGCAACCTGGTACTCAAGAGCGGCACTTGGTGCGTTTCAATCCCTAATAGGGATTAATGTTAGTTGCAACCGGAATCAAGATTCCGAATATCCTAAGGAACGCTTGTTTCAATCCCTAATAGGGATTAATGTTAGTTGCAACCAACCACCATTGTCGATCAACTTGTTATGACCCAAGTTTCAATCCCTAATAGGGATTAATGTTAGTTGCAACCAAGCAAGTAGGCACTTTTTTATTCTTATCACTCTTCGTTTCAATCCCTAATAGGGATTAATGTTAGTTGCAACTTTCTTTTTCGTAACTCACGTCCCATAAACCGTGGGTTTCAATCCCTAATAGGGATTAATGTTAGTTGCAACCGAAGAAGAGTCGTGGCTTCGGCTTTCCTCATCGTTGTTTCAATCCCTAATAGGGATTAATGTTAGTTGCAACTGACCCCATCAGCTTGGGCGTGTCATTGCAGTTGGTTTCAATCCCTAATAGGGATTAATGTTAGTTGCAACGCAAATGCCTAGTGGTTCTAATAGATCGGGCGCTGTCGTTTCAATCCCTAATAGGGATTAATGTTAGTTGCAACAACTGAGGTGGTACGCCTTGATCCCGCGATTAATTGGTTTCAATCCCTAATAGGGATTAATGTTAGTTGCAACGATAAAGTATCCGCCGTTAACGGATCTGTAAGCATCGTTTCAATCCCTAATAGGGATTAATGTTAGTTGCAACCAGCTAATCCAATGATTGCATCTTCTTCGCTTGGCGTGTTTCAATCCCTAATAGGGATTAATGTTAGTTGCAACTCTGACATCATCAATCAATGCCACATGATAAGTAGTTGTTTCAATCCCTAATAGGGATTAATGTTAGTTGCAACGCGGTAACAGTATAGAATCTACCGCTAGCCGTAACAGGATTGTTTCAATCCCTAATAGGGATTAATGTTAGTTGCAACAGATCGAGCGCTCGCGGCTAATTGGATAGATATTTTACTAGTTTCAATCCCTAATAGGGATTAATGTTAGTTGCAACTTCAATCGTCCAAGGGGTCGGCCTCTCACATATTAATGGTTTCAATCCCTAATAGGGATTAATGTTAGTTGCAACCCTAGAAATTAACGGCTGGACGCCTGAGGGAGTCTCGTTTCAATCCCTAATAGGGATTAATGTTAGTTGCAACAATTTATACCTCAGGGAATTTCTTCCATAGTAAAGGAGTTTCAATCCCTAATAGGGATTAATGTTAGTTGCAACTCGGCGCGCGATCGCTAAGCGCGGTACGAAGCAATGGTTTCAATCCCTAATAGGGATTAATGTTAGTTGCAACGCCCTGATCTGAAAGCCTTGCTGTATTTGGTTTTCAAGGTTCAATTGCGTGAATCTAGAATTATAGTACCATTCCAGGCATCGGGTCGTCAATCGCCTTTTTTTCACCATACCGCCAAACCCATATCCAGTAATACTTTCAGCCTTGCGTGAATCGATTTTTTAGAGAAGTGGCGTCAAACCCTTGCCGCAGTAGGATTTGAGCCACCAAATTTGACAGAGGGATTTTTACACCTACCGATTCACGCGGTACTAGGCAAAAAACACAGTCCGATCTGCCGGTGCGACGCCGCCGATGCGCTCGATCTTACCTTGACAGCAAGCGCAGAGGGGAAAAAACAGGATGCTGTCTTCCTCCGGTTTAATCGCCTTGTTCAAGCGCGATCGCAATTTAGCATACTGAGTCGGAGTTAGATCGGCGCACTCAAACACACTGTACTGTATCCACTGCCCATAGGACTTGAGAATTTTATGAATCTTTGTCCGCCGCCGATCTTCAGGAACATCATAAGAAATCAGAACGTGCATGACTACCTCAAAACCAAAGGTGGATACTTGTCAATTTCGCCCATCAAGTATTTCGCCAACAGTCGCGCTTGAATTTCAAAAGCTTCTTGATAGGTACACTTGCGCCCCAAAACCGGGTGCTTAAACTCAGACTGTTTTTTCTTTTCAAACAAAGTCAGAAACTGTTTCCTTCCCGTTTCTGAGAGTCGCACCACATTGCTCAGGGGTTCTACAGTAAAATCATTCGGAGTCAGTATCCGCCGATTAATCGCATTCAAAATTATGTTATCTACAACCAATGGGCGGAATTCTTCCATCAAATCAAACGCCAATCCAATCCGTCCGTAACGCTGAACGTGGAGGTATCCTAAATAAGGGTCAAACCCGACGATATTAATCGCACTTTCCACATTATCCCGCAGCAGCGTGTAACCAAAATTCATCAAAGAATTGACTGGATCGGTTGCGGGGCGGTGTCTGGGTTTAAAAATAAAACCTTCAGCGCGAATCAGTTGGTTAAATACGCCAAAATACGCTCCACTACCAGCACCTTCTAACCCGCGCAGCGAGTCGATACTTTGAGTTTGATCTAGTTTAGCGATCGCGCGATTAATTTGAGCGATCGCCCCCGTCAAATTTACTTCTGGATGTTCGCGCTGAGTTTGGGATAAACTGCTGCGATAGTTCTTCAATTTTCCCCGGATAAAACCTTGGACAACGTGAATTGCTTGGGGTGTTTCTCCTGCTGCTTTCCATTGGGCATTGCGAACGAAGATATTTTTACTCAGTGCCGGTTCCAGCTTGCCTAAATACTTACCTTGCTCGGTAAGAAAAGTCAAGGGAATTTTGCGTTGTAAAAGTTCGGCAAGCGCAGCTGGAGAAATAGTCGCCCTCCCCAAAACCACAACCCCATCTAAATGAATCAAAGGCACATCTTGCAACTTTTTATCTTTAGCTTTGACGTGCAGGCGTTCGTCAGTTTTACCGATAAACACATCGTCTTGATTAATGTAAAGACTTCCCACGATCTCCTCCTAAAGTGATTCAATTTTAATTGGCTTCAAGATAGCGATTCATCTTCTGAGAAACTTCTGGTAAGCATTGGCTTTTGAGGCTGCATCCCTGACAGCGTTTGGTGTAATTAGCTGGGGGCATAGTGCCAGTTTCGAGCAAAATTTGGATAGCTTGAATCGTTGCGATCGCTTCTTCCCGCAACTCCTCATTAATCTCCACCAATTGTCGCTGATGGGAAGAAGCATAATAAACATAACCCTGAGTAATTCTTCGCCCCGTCATCTCTTCCAAACAAAGCGCCTGCGCCACAACCTGCATTTCATCGTTATCCCATTCGCCCTTACGTCCCCGCTTATATTCCACCGGATATAACTGACCCGAATCCGACTCAATTAAATCCGACTTGCCAATCAATTTATACCGTTCCGACTTGAGCCAAATTGCCCGCACCTGCCAGGTATCTTCCCGCATCCCTTCACTTAAATTGTGGACGCGATCGTGCAAACTTGTCCCCTCAATCGTGTACTGATTATCGACAAATTCTCCCGCACAAAACATCCGCCAACAGCGATGGGGACAATAGGAATAATGATTGAGAGAAGCGATAGGAATGTAGTCTTCGTTCATAAAATTGCTAATTGCTAATTGCTAATTGCTAATTGGTTACTGCAACCGGCGCACCATACCCATACCCATTGGGGTTTTCCGTCCTACCCCGCTATAAAGGGCAAAATCAGCTAACGCATTGATCTGTTTAATTGCCATTGGATCTAAATCCCCCATCAAACGATAGCTAACTTCTCCCACACAACCAATAAACTTACTGCGCGAATCGGGAACAATTTCCGTATTAATATTGAAATAGCTGAGAAAAATAGACTCAATCGCCAGATTGGAAATCTCAATCCCGCTATACTTATTCCACCGATGCAGCAGACTATTAAATACACTATCCCGCGTCGGGAGTGCCGTATCAAATTGTCCCTGTCGAAACGCAGTCGGCGTGGCAAAAGAAAGAGAGATGATGCGATCGCTTTCCGAAGCCTGCTCGTATAATTGAGCATAGGTAGTAGCATTTGCCCAAAGCTGAGTTGATTGAGGCGTACCCAAAATACTGGTAATATGTAAATCCGCAGGTCCCAAATGCCAAGGATGTTCGGGATTTAAATTCAACCAAAGATGGGTTAATTTCCCGAATAAAGTATCATCGAGTAAAGTAATGCGCCACCAACAAGCAGTCCCCGCCGGAATTGGTATTTTATGTTCCCATTGCAGGGTATATTCTCGCTGTTCCTTGGGTCGTTTGTTTGTTTGCAAAAAACTGAGAGTAAACGCTTTATCTGCTTGGGAATCGTGGAGATAAGTACCCAGTTCGTAATCAACAGAACTGACAAGATTTAGAAATAAACCATGTAAATGTCTTCCTGTCAAATATTGGTGTGGAATGGGGGAAAGGGGAAGTAAGTTGAGGACGAGACTATGAGGCATGGTTAAAAATTTGATAGAAGATAGGGTGCGCGATCTTGCTCAATTGGTCACGCACCAAAGTTGTTGGTGGAATATTATCCCCTAAAGCGATACTGCATTGCCGGAATTTTGAGGGATTTTAATTCATAAAAATGTCCGCGAATTCTGACATTTTGAATCAAACTCACTGGCGGCATATTCACCACATCGTAGCTAATGACTTGATGGGTAAACATGACATCCAAAGGATTGAGGGGATAGGGAAAAGTGAATTCTTGTTCGGTAAGCGATCGCTTACTTTCATGAGTTTCCACAATTGTCACTTCTGCCTTACTCATCCACTTGCCCAAACGAATCCATTTTGGCAGATTTAGAGCTTTTTCAGAGATGAGAAAAAACTCAAATTTACTTTCGGGTGCAATTTCTTTTGCTCTGCCAAAACTCGGGATATTTTTCTGGGTTTTCTCCATCTCAACGTGATAGTTGTTGTTGGCGTATTTCCAGGTGTTGAGGGTGGAAGAATGAGAGATCGATCGCGCCGGAGTTACGTAAATCTTTTGCTCGTTAAGTGGCGTCAAATGCTCCTCATATTTTGGCACTTGTTCCGGACAAAAATAGCGATAGGAATGTTCTTCAGAAACGGTAGTCGAGTAGGTTTCGCTATCAACTAAACCGAGTGCATAACAAAGCGCGTAATTGTGAATCACTGGCTCAGTTTCGTACAATCTTCCTATCTCGCGAGTTGCGTAATAAAGGCTGTCTTGTAATTCCAATTGACAGCGGTAAATTATCGCCATTGCTATTACCTCGATTTAGCGGTTGTTTTCTTGGCTTTCTCTACATACTTAGTGAAATAAGTTTTAGCTTCTGTATCCGCTTGCTGCAACATTGCCTTAATTCCAGCTTCGTTCGCGGTCAGGTTCTTCACTTCATTTAGCAAGGGATAAAAAGCATCGCCAATCAAGTCAGTATGGACGATAAATTCTTCAGACATTAATCCCTCAATGGCAGTTTTAGCCGCAGCAATTACATCCTCTTCATCAAGCGGATCGGGAGAACGGAGAGTATTATTAGCCTTCATGACATCATAAATTGCTTGAGTCCAGCGCAGATTACTGGTAATCTCGCCATCGGCGAAGATAACCCCAATTAGCTCATTTCTCAGACGACCAGTGCGAGTAGTTTGCGCTCCATAGTGACGGGTTCTCAGAATGTTATTGAAAACATAAAGAAAACTTGCTTCAGTGGGGTCTTTAAGCGTCACAATGCTAGGAAAAAACACTTGGGGTCGGATGTGGTCTTGCTGGTTAATGCGGCTTGTAACTTCTCCCTGACGGCTCATGGTGCCATTTTCATAGGGTGCATTCAAGGTAAATGTTTCGTGAGATCCATCAAAAGCGGTGATAGAAAATGCCGTGTCCACGACAACTTTAGATTTTTCAGATCCAGAGTCACCAATAGCAAATCCGTAGATAATACAATCGGGATTATTCATCGCAAAATCTACGTTGTATTCGCATTCTTCCGCCGTCATTAAGCCATAGTTACGCAAAAGTTCTCGACCAACTAAACGTTCTGGCGTAGATTGTTTGCGCTTAAACATAGAAAGGCGACTAATCGTCGTTTTATCTGTAATTCCCGCTCTGACTCGCGCTTTATTTAATTCGCCATCGGTTTGAAAGAGGGGGTAAGATTCCGTGACGCGAATCGTCAAAAAATGAACGTATTTTCCCATCGGTTTGTAGGGAATATCAGCGTGAAAAAAATTAGCACCAACTGTTTTGAGAAAGGCCATGGTAAGTCTCCATTATTGTTTGCTTGTCTCGTTCCCAGGTTCGTTTGTCTCGGTCTCGTTCCCAGGCTCTGCCAGGGAATGCTATGTTTGAGGCTCTGCCTCTCTGTTTTAGGAGGATCTGCCTCCTGTTTGCGCCCCCAGGCGGAGCCTGGGGACGAGTCATTTAATCATCATCCTCGTCATTTTTGTCATCTTTTGCCTGATTTTCTTTGTCATCTTCCAGGCGATACAAAAACTCACAAGTGTCTCGGAGTAAGTTTAATTGACGACCAGCAAGACGAGCGCGATCGCTGGCAAAAGATTTCTCGAATACCTCCACAACAAAATACTTGGCAAAATCTAAAACCGCTTGTCTTTCTTCTTCCCGCTTGCCGATCGCCCAGCGTCCTTCAGCGGTAGAAGCGCGTACCCGATCCATCAGTTTAAAAACTTCAGCTGCTACCGCTGCTACTAAAGTTTCTCCTTGAAATACGCTCGACTCAGCTTTGAGGATAGTATCAGCCGCAATATCAATCGGTTTTAAGACGGCGTTGGATTTAGGATTATATCGTTTATTGGCTCGATAAAATCGCCGATATAATTGAGTCAATTTTTGAGGATGATTTAAACACGATTCTTCTCCCACAGTTAATTCCTCCAAATTAGGATCGTATTTTGCATAAGCGTCAAAACAGGGATAAAAGTGATAAGCATAAAGCTTAATTTTCTCGATGCGTGCTGTTTCAACTCCTTGGTTTCTTACCCAACGGTTGAGATAAGAAAATACGTACAGCGGACTGGTTTCAAAATCCTTGGCAAGTTCGGTAAGTTTTCCCCAATTCGCGTCATAACCGGATTTACCTTGTTTGGCGTTGACATCTAAATGAATCGCGTAGGCGGCGGTTAATACATTGAGGGGTGCAGGGTAGGATTTTTCGTTTTCTGTCCAGCCTTCTAAAATGTAGTCGAGGCGGAAGCGATCGCGTCTCACCAATCCTCGAAATGCTTGCGGCGCACTATCAAGAAAAACACTCTCTTCAAATTCTGCACCATCATTAAATGGTGGAATAGGCGACTCAGAAACAACTGTTTTAACATCCAGAATCATCGGAAAAGCAAACGCTAACCAACTCGGCATTACCCAAGATTCTGTATCGGTTCCATCTCTTCCAGGGGGAAGTGCCATAAAGTAAAATGTCAGGGGTTGGTCTTCAGGATAGGAAAGTTTAAAAGTGCGGTCTTTGCCAGATTCGATATTTTCATTAATTAAGAAAGCATCGACACTTTGGTAGCGTTCCCGTGCAAAATTAGCCTGTAAATCCTTGCTAATAAAATGATTTCGGATGCTGGTATCGAAGCGAGTTTGAGCAATCCCGCTATAAGCTTTCTGCAAAAACTTGTTAGTCTCAGGCGTAAAGTAATAAGTGGGATAAAAGTAGAGATAGCGATACTTGCCATCTTCAAATCGTTTACCGACTGCTTGAGTTTGGTTCATTAAAATTTGCCGCAACATCATTTCAATTCCCGCAATACTAGAAATATTGCGTTTGGCATTAGAACCCCCCAACATCTGTTTGTTAGTATAAACCTGGGGAGTAAATAATACCGCTGACTCCATCTGTTCGGTAACGGTGTAAGCTGAATGGGAAATTGAGCAGATTAATTGCCGTCCGCGTCCGGGTTTTTTAGCAGCATTATAGTTGGATAATTCATGCAAAAAGTTATCACTTTGAGTCGTCCGATTATGGGGTAACATGACAACTCGTTGCACCCAAAGTCTTAAATCATCCCAACCATCCGGTAATTGATACGGCGAAATAATCGGTTCTAGCAGATTTTTAAGATAAGTAATCAATGCTTGACAAATAGGACGCCAATCTTCAATTCCTGGATGATGTTCTAGGTACTTCGCTGCTAAATAATACCATTCGTAAGGTACTCCCCCTGTATTACCTTTTAAATTATTTTCTTTCAGGCTTTCGTTAATGCGCTGAATCGCTCGAATTTGAGGAATGCGATCCGCTAATCCCCAAAATTCGGCGATTTTATACACCAATTCTTCCGGGGTTAACTCGATGGCTGGAAACTCCGCACTATTTCGCTTCTTTTTCCGCTCGCTTTCTAGACTGGTGACTCGTTCTCCCCAAATTTTGCGGCTAACTAAGTCGCCAAATTCTGCTAGTTGGTCAATCCGGATATCATCTGCAAATTTTAAATCGAAATCAGCAGGTAGAACACCCTTTCGTTGAAACTCAATCAGATTCTCGCTGCGGCTTTTGGCGACAGAGTTTTTGTTGGCATTGAGAATGCGTAAAGTAGCATCTAAGGCTACCTCCATTAGCTCAAAGTCATCAAAAAATAAGTTATAATATTCGGCATACTTCATGCCTTTACCATCTCTGCCAAATCCTGTTTGTCTGAGGCGTAATTGTCCGGCGCAGAGAAATTTAATATTAGCAACCACTCGCTCTGGTAACTCTTCATAATTGATGGGTGGAGCGTTTTTGTCAGCTAAATAAATTACGCCAGTTGGTAGATAGAGCAACGGTTCGTAGTAAATGCAATCCTCTGTATTGAGACTGGTGTGAGCATCTACCAAGGCGTTATTAACAACATTGGTTAATACTCCTCGGTTTTCAGCAATTCGATGATAAGTGAAGGTTAATTTTCCGTCGCTGAGGTTATGAATTATCTCTTTGAGTCGGGGGTTTTCTGCATCCTGGGGATGTTTAACAATCGAGGCGAGGGAGTCAGCAAGACAGGTTAAATCGGAGAGACTGCGGAGCGTGCGATCGCGCAACGTTGGACTTAACCCAAATTCCGAAAAATTCCAGTTAGTATCCCACCGCCGTTGTGCATTATAAGCCATGCACAGCAAGTCATCCACATACTCGCGATAGCTAGTTGTATCGTCGGAATTAATAAAGCGATCGAGTCCCAATTGTTGAATTTTTTCATCAATTATTTGGCGATGTTGTTCTAGCGGTAATTTACGACAATTATCGGCAACATCGGGAAATTTTTCAAAATCGTGGAGAATAAACGCAGCGATAACTAACCGTCTTTCTCTTTCTCGCACAACTCGCTGAATAGTTGTATCCAGTTTTTCCAGACGCTTTTCAATTAAATTAGCTGGAAACAGTCCGTTAAGTAAGTGAGTATTTAAAGATTGATCCGCTGCGTTATCTCGCCGGACTTTAGCTTTACCTTCCGCTTCATTCTTTTGGTCAAGTTCATCAAAAAACTTCCCCCCTTTCGCCGTGACACCAATTGCTACGCAAAGTAAATTAGGCAAGACGTATTCGGCAAAATCACTCATTACCTGGTCGTCAGGATTTTGAGCTTGAATTGCTTCGCGTAAGAGTTTGAGTGTGAGTAATTCGCCTTCGGTTTCGATAGTGCGATCGCTAGCTTCAACACCAAAACCTAAATCCTCACCAGATAACCAGTCATCATCTGAATCGTCAAGTTCTTCAGAGTTCAAATTATCTATATCCTCAAAGACTGATAATTGTTTAGATTCTTGTTCAGATGCTTTCTTCTTTTTGACCATTTTTTACTCTCCTCTAGAATTGAGATATTCAGTGACTTGTTGGATATACAGGGGATATTTGTTTAATGCAATTTGAAGGCAACTAAACAGTTCTACATAGTTTACCTCTAAATATCTATGAACTAGAATGTTACGTAAACCTGCCGACTTTTCTAGATCGCGTGCAAGTTCAGGTGTAACGATACCGTATTGTCCAGCCTTGATAAAGGAGTCTTTATTAGAGACTGACTCAATATTTTTATCGCGATTCAGGATATGCTCATTGATATCAATCGCGGCTTGAGCAATTAATTCCATAATCCGCTCAGAAATTATTTTTTGATCGAAACTACTCAAATAATCTTCTAAGCTCATCGATCTAAAACGCCTTAATTCCCGCAGGTAATCTCCAATAAACTTCAGTCTGCTTAAAACAACTGTAGGCTCAATGCTCATGCTAAACCCCATTCTTTCAAAAATTCATCAATTTTATTGCGAAGGTCCCGTTCTATTTGCTTCAGTTCTGATTCACTCATTAAAGCGTTTTGTTTAAACTTGTCAAATTCTCCTGGTTCGCTCTCATAGATAAGTTTGCCATCACGAGCCACAAAATGAGCAATGAGTGACGAGCATCTATTTAACTCCACAACATCTATTTCGTCGCTGTTAATTTTAAAAACTTCCCCCAGTCCCTGAGGAACTTCAAACCAAGCCCAACCATTATCACCAATACAATCTTTACGCTTTTCTTCATCGTAGATTGCCGCAAAGTCCCAGTCACTTTTTGCATGGGTGTCACCTCTAGCGCGGGAACCAAATAGAACTAGCATTTTGAGATAAGGGATTTTCTCAGGTAGTTTTGGAGACAAGGCTTTTAAATCTGCCAAGGATAGTACTTTCATAGCGCTTTATATTTTTACGATCTGAATTATGTCAAGAAGGGGGCTTTTAAAATAACTGATTTTCAGCCCCCATAAAGTTTTATGCAGCTAGTTTCAAGACCTCAATAGGAATTGTGTATGAGGTCTGTGGAAACAAATCGAGTTCTAGCTGTTTGTACTCGACGCATGGTGAAACTGCCTCGATCTGTTCCTCCTCACCATCAGTGGCAGAAGCCTGCTCAGATGTATAAGCGCGCAGATCGAAGAGTTCCAACTGCACATAGTTGTCCATGTACTGGAACCTCCATTGATATTCTGTGTGAATGGAGGCTTGTTGCCTAACAAGAGTATGGGTTACGTCAGAAAGGGACACAAATGCCGTCCAACGGATCTCCGTCTCTTTACTCAAGCCCTGAAGCCGTCCTTGCTGTCGATAGTAACACATGTCTATACAGATAAGTATCGGAAGACGGAAAGATAGTTGATCTCTGGAGAACTTACCGCTAGGCCATCTATAATGAGTAGGCGCAGTGACAAAGCGTGCTTTAAAACCTATGGGCAGGCTCAAATCCCTATTAGGGATTGAAACTTCCGACACTTTTCTCAGGCGTTGACGCCTTCCTGCCCAAGCTTGCAAGCTGTAGAATACCCTTGAAAAAGGCTTGCAAGATTTCCAAATCCCTATTAGGGATTGAAACATCAAGCAATCCATAGTTCATCTCCTTGGCTTCTCAGCCAGTAGGCAAGCGTGTCTATTAACAATGCAGACTGACCGAAGGCTATAGAATAAGGTGCAGTTGCATCGTGAACGCTGTACTGGTCGCAAATTGGATAAACCTGAAAGTGCATCGGTAACCTTA
Source organism: Microseira sp. BLCC-F43 (assembly GCF_041929235.1). NCBI lineage: Bacteria > Bacillati > Cyanobacteriota > Cyanophyceae > Aerosakkonematales > Aerosakkonemataceae > Microseira > Microseira sp. BLCC-F43. Next base: position 39,205 of record NZ_JBHFNP010000285.1, on the reverse strand, counting down.
GCCGCATTCGCACTTCTGCAACTTGACGCCGCAATACGTAACAAACCAAACCTTGCTTTTTCAGGCGTTTGTCAATTTCCCCTACCCAAGAATTATCCGGTTGCCAGATGCCAATTCCACTCAGCACTTGCACTTTCCAACTATCAGCAATTGGTTGCAAGTCGCCAGAATAAGTAAACTTCCAATTCAGGCGTTCTTCTCGGTAGGAACGCAATTTCATAAAGGCGAGACAGTATTCAAATCGACCTTTGGGGATAGGTTCTCCAATGCGGGAGGCGGTTTCTTTGAGCGATCGCATAAACGCCGCCTCTGTCATCACCTCAATTTCCAAATTGCTCAAAATCCCCGGTAAATCGTATGTTTTGAACCGTTCTGTCTCCTGAATTTCGCTTAGATCGTATAAACCACATTGCAAAGAACTAGAACCTCTAAAACTTGCTGCATCTTCCGCAATAGGATTTCCTGGCTTACCCGCAAGTTGCCGCCACTCTTTCGCCCATCCTTGAATATGACCCGCAACTGACTTTAAACTGGTATTAAACACCTGTTCGCAAGCTTGGCGAAACTTCTCTCTGCTTTCGGCATACTGTTGTTGAATCGTGCGATCGCCTAACTGATAAAACAGCCAAAATGATTGGACTGCACCCCAGCGACGATAATATCCCTCAAAATTGTTGATCCGGCGATAATTCTCAGTAATTGTATTGTGAAAAGTGGGGCGATCGCATATGCCATTGATTTGTAAAGCTGGCGAATCTCCCTGAAACAAGCGCTCAACTAAAAAGTTAGGTACAAGCGCATAAGCGGTAAAGGTTTCAAACCGAATTTCTTCGCCATCTCGTTCGTAACTGCCATGTCTGCCTAATCTTCCCAACCGCTGAATAAAGTTACCCGCATCGGAAGATTCAAACATGAGGAAATTGATTTTAAAGTCAACTCCAACATCAATCGTACTCGTACCTAAAACTAAATCAGCCGCCAAGGATAGCTCTTTTGCTGTTTTTCCCGATAACCCTGTATTTTCCCCAACTGTTAAATTATAAGGCTGCAAAAGTTCCTGAAAAAACGGCACGAGTCGCTTAACTGCTGCAATCGAGTTGAGGATAATTGCTCCTTTACTTCCCGGAAACTTCTGAAACTGTTCTAAAATTAAATTGCTGTTGTCTCGCAGCCAGGTTTCGGAAGCTTTAAATGAGGGTGACAAAGGAATAAAATTCAGGGAAATTGTGCGGGAGACTTGCCGCCATCCTGCGTTTTCTAACTGTTTTCCCTCCTCTGGCGTATCGGGAAATTTATATTTGTTTTCGGCGAGGGGATCGATCTGCTTGCAGCGAAATCCCGCTGTTTCCAATCGCTGAATTAACTCAAGATTGGGTGTGGCTGAAAGAAACAGAAATTTCTTGCGGCGATTTGTGCTTTTAATTAACAACATTGTGTTAATAACGCTGGCAATTTGGGGAGCCGCGAAAACGTGAAATTCATCAAAAATAAATAAGTCAAAATCTTTATCAATTCTCCCCCACAACTTATCTGGACTATCGCTGCGAGTTAGATACGCACCCCGATGCAGGTAGTGAAAAATATCGGGGTTTGTCAGGAAAGCTTCTGCTTGATTGGTACGAGTTGCGATCGCAGCTTGTTTCTTCAATCCCTCGTTTTCCGCATATATTTCTAACTCTGCTCCGGAAATTCGCACAATACGAGGATTATTCGCAGGTTTGAATTTTTCAATGTATCCTTTTATCTGCGTTTCTTGGTCGCGAGCCAGTTCGTTAGTCGGATAAAGAAAAATAGCATAACCCTCGCCTTGCAACACTTCCAGGCAAGCCGCCAAGCTTTTTCCGTCACCTGTCATGGCTGTATTAAATACAACATCAATTGTCGGGTCGCGCAAGGCTTCCAGTGTCGCCACTTGATGCCAGTAAAGCAACCAATTTTCTGGTAATTTCACGCCACTAGGAGTGGGGACGGTTTGGGAGTAAACGGGTTTAAGCGTAATTCTGTAATCGGACATATCCACAAAAACTGTCCGTAATTTGTTGTTGTTTCCTATGTTGACACGCAAAATAGAGATTGCCAAGAGATACCTGGATAAAATTGTCCGTATAAATATGAGTCGCAAAGGTCAGTCAATTACCCTGTCGGTGTCGGAAAGAGACAAAGCGCAACTAGAAGCGATCGCCCAAGAATTCGGCATGATGTGGGGCGATCGCCCGAACATCTCGAAGTTGGTAGAAGCGATCGCGCGCCGCCAACTCCTGATCGCCCCCAAGAACGATTGGTCGCCAGACCGCATCAGAGCGTTAAAACGGGCGATGGATGGCTTAATTGACTTGGGAGAAACCGAACAAGCCGAAATTTTGGCAAATTTGCTTCTAGAACGCGGCGAACTATCCTTGCCGTTACGCACAGAGATCGAAAGCTGTCTGGAAACGATACGATCGCATTGGCGCACAGAAATAGACCGCTACATCCTTCGCCAGCAACCCTTTCAGCTTACCTATCAAGATGCAGCAGGTCGCCTGTGGAATTTTACCGTCCGTCATGCCACAGTCCAATTACACGAAAAACGACAATATTTAGATTGTTGGTGCGAGGAGACAGAAGGAAACCAAGACATCGAAGAACTCAAGCACAACTGGAGTTTGCGCCTAGACCGCATTCCAGAAGAGGCTGCTATCAGTCCCGTCGCCGCGAAGTGGCGCTCAAATTTGGATGAGATAGAAGTTGAAATGCACCTATCTGGCGGCTTAGCTTTTGCTTATCGAGCCAAACCTGAAGATATTGTTAACAATTGGTTACCAGATCGGCAACGAATTCGGCAAGTAGTCAGGCGAGTATCTATCAGTTTCTGGTTTATTCGAGAAGTCATGCAGAATGCACCAGATATCCTGGTCGTGTCCCCCGATAGCTTGCGCGATCGCATCAAACAAAAACTCCTGACTCTCTGCCGTCACTACGACTGAGAGATTAGGGATTAATACTCACCGCAATCCAAAAAGGGGCTTTATATTTTAAAGCCCCGATAACTTTATGAAGGTTTATAATTCACCCTCATAAACTTTAGTTAAGAGAAACAAACCCAAACATATATTTGTTAAACCAATATGTGGAATTATCCCAGCTTATCCAAAGTTGATTAAAACTGGAAATAGTGCGGCGATCGCAGGATTCCTATCGCTGAATTATTGCTTATGATGACCAAACTAGAGAAATATTATAGAGTTCTTGAGCTTGAACCGGGCGCTTCCATAGAAGAAGTTAACCAAAGCTACAGAGACATGGTTTTTGTATGGCATCCGGATCGGTTTGTCAACCATCCTCGATTGCACCAAAAAGCCCACGCCAAAATACAAGAAATCAACGAAGCGCGCGATCGCTTGCAATTTGCGGTACAGAAAGCCCCAACCACAAAGGCTGCAACCAAATCCTCCTCTAGGGTATCCCCAGCTTCTCACTCTGGGTCAACCGTACAGCACTGCTATAAACAGAAAGTAAATCCAGTTTGGGAAAGCAACTATAAAACAGTAATGGATGAGCGCGTACACGTTAGCTATCCCAACAAAATTGATGCTTGTGGCTGGTTAGATTAGGGGAAAATTGCGTTAAGTTTAGTTTAGGGAATCGAGATCGCTCGCTATTCCTGCGGACGGTTGACGCGAATCAATTTACCAGTTAAACTTTCAAGAGCAGCGCTCGCGTCATTAATGCGGGTAGCCAGCCTTTGCAGATTGCGATCGATGGTCAGCTTGTTGCAGGTGCAGTCGCATAAAATCGCGACGATTTTGCGTCAAAACTGCTGTTTCATTACTAACAGCAAAAGCCAGCACTTCTGGATCGGAACCTCCAACATTTCCAGCTTGCTGAACAGTCATAACATCATGGCCTAAAGTCCGTAATAATTCCACAACTGGTAATGGAAATTGTTCATCGGCATAAAGCTTAGCCATAGATTATAGTTCAGATTCCATTGCTTCATCTTGCTCGCGGATTGCTGTTTCAATTTCCTCTGGATGCGCCTCAGCATAAGCCCAGACATTCACCAAATCGGCGGCACTAAGTTGCGGATAGGATTCAAAAAGTTCGGCATCGCTTGCACCTTGACGGCGCAAACTTACAAAAAGCCAAACAGGAAGGCGAGATCCGGCAATACAAGCATCACCACCCATCACACCGGGAGTTTTTGTAATTCCAGGCGAACCATTGCTTAAAGTTTTAGTCAGAATTTGTATTGCTTCAGCTTTTTCTACCGGATTTAAAGCGAGGAGTTGTTTTTCTAAATCTGTAGTGAGCATAGGTGTGCGTCCCTTGCGCGTGCCGGATGGCATATCGCATTTCAATTCAAATCATTTTATCTTGCTATTTACGCAAGTTGCTAGTTATAAACTTCGGCTGTGGTAATTGGTAATGGGTAATTGGTAATTGGATTCATTGGCAGCCTACTCTTGACAATTACCTATTACCCATTCAGAAACAAAGGTGATGCGTCGATTTCTCGCTGTCAACCCGATGATTTTTTAGAGAAACCGGGTTTCTTTGTCAAAGGATGTAACTAGCAACTTGAGATATTTTAGTCCCTTAGCGTAGGCGAAGCTTTGTCGTATATTAGCTTGCCGCAGACATCGCTATTCCTACGGACGGTTGACGCGAATCAACTTACCCGCTAAAGTTTCTTCACCAGCAGCTTATTAATGCGGGTAGCCAGCCTTTCAAAGTCGGGATCTTCCGTGCAGACAATGATGCCAGCATGGTCAGGTTGTAAAATGTGCAACCGCATGAAATCACGGCGATTGCGGGTCAAAACTGCTCTTTCATTACTCACAGCAAAAGCTAACACCTCCTCATCGGGAATTCGCAAATTTGCGTTACCTGCTTGTCTAGCTGTTAAAACATCATGACCAAAACTGCGTAGAAGTTCTACAACTGGCAGAGGAAAATTTTCGTCTGTATAAAGATTTGCCACTTTTCAGACTTCCTCATTTTCTCGAATTGCTTGTTCGATTTCATCTGGATGTGCGGCAGCATAAGCCCAGGCATTCACCAAATCAGCAGCAGTAAGATGGGGGAATGCCTCTAAAATACGAGCATCGCTCATACCCAGGCTACGATCTATTACCAGCGACCAAACAGGAATGCGAGTCCCGGCAATACAAGCATCACCACCACATACGCCCGGAGTCTTTTCAATCGCTTGCCAAGTATTGCTTAAACTTTGGACTAATAACTGTATTGCCTGGGCTTTTTCTGCCGGACTTAAAGCGAGAAGTTGTTTTTCTAAATCTGTACTTAGCATAGGTAGGCTGTTTACGCGATCGCATATTCTAAATAAAATTTTATCCTGGCTAAGCTTGCCTTGATGCACCAGGCGAGAGTATATGCGATCGCCACCTAAATGCCATAATAAAACAATAGAAAAACCAGACAATCGCTAGAGGTGAGATCGTGCGGCAAGTGCTTCTGTACACCGATGAAGATGGCTACTGGATAGCCGAATGCCCCAGCTTACCAGGTTGCAACAGCCAGGGAAAAACCAAACAAGAAGCTATTACCAACATCAAAGAAGCAATCGAATTATACATCGAAGTGCTGCAAGAAAAAGGCCAACCCATACCAGAAGACCGCTTTGACATGATATTGCTAGCTGTATGAGTAAATTACCCCGTATTTCTGGTAGAGAATGCGTCAAAGCCTTGGCAAAGGTTGGCTTTTATTTCCTGCGTCAGAAAGGAAGCCATATTTCTCTGTGTCGAGATGAACCCTTTGCCCAAGTCGTCGTACCAGATCATCAAGAACTTGCTAAAGGAACACTGCGAGCGATTATTCGAGATGCTGGACTTAGTGTTGACGAGTTTATCGAATTATTGTGAATTAACCAAAACAAAATAGCTTGCCCAGCAAAACAACCAGGCAAGCCATCTCTTTATTTCTTTCTCTCTTCTCTGCGCTCTCTGTGCCTCTGTGGTTCGTTAAAGCTGCTTCACCTCAGAAACCAACTTCGCCACCACATCCTTCGCACTACCAAACAGCATCATGGTTTTATCTTTGTAGAACAACTCATTATCTACACCAGCAAAACCCGTACTCATACCGCGCTTAATCACAATCGTATGCTTCGCCCGATCCACATCTAAAATCGGCATCCCATAAATCGGACTACTCGCATCGTGACGCGCCGCCGGATTGACCACATCATTCGCCCCAATCACCAGCGCCACATCCGTCTGTTCAAACAGCGGATTCACATCATCCATATCGTACAGTTGCGGATAAGGCACATTAGCTTCAGCCAGCAACACATTCATATGTCCCGGCATCCGTCCAGCAACCGGGTGAATCGCATACTTAACCTCAACACCCAACCGATCTAACTGATCCGCCAATTCTCGCACCGCGTGCTGTGCTTGCGCTACCGCCATCCCATAACCGGGAACGATCACCACCGATCTGGCATACCCTAACATCATCGCGCTTTCTTCAGGATCGATGCTGCGAACGACTTTTTCAATCTTAGATCCGCTACCAGCACTGGTTCCTCCACCCGTACCGAAGGCAGCAAACAGGACGTTTAATAGCGAACGGTTCATCGCCTTGCACATAATTTGAGTCAAGATGATACCCGATGCACCGACTAACGCCCCGGCGATGATCAGCATGTTATTCATCACGATAAAACCCGCGACTGCTGCTGCTATTCCCGAATAGGAGTTCAGCAGCGAAATTACCACAGGCATATCGCCCCCACCGATGGGGATGACAAACATCACGCCCAAAATTAACGAAAGTGCCACGAGGACGAGAAATACTTTCGGATCTTCTGGATAAACCAGCAAATAGCCACTTCCTGCCAAAAAGCCCAGGAATAAGAAAGCATTTACAGGTTGCTGTAACGGGAAAGTAATCGGCGCACCCGTCATCAATTCTTGCAACTTGGCAAACGCCACCAAACTACCCGTTAAGGTAATGCCGCCGATTAAAACACCCAGCAGCACGACAATATTAGAATCAACCGCCAAGCTTTCCGGAATATAAAGATAGCGCCAGAATTCTCCCATCGCCACCAGCATCGAGGCAGCGCCCCCGAAACCGTTGAGCAAACCTACCATTTGCGGCATGGCGGTCATTTCGACTTTCTGCGCCATCACCGTGCCGATGATGGAACCTAAAATAATTCCGACTGCGATCGTTTCGTAATTAACAACTTGTTGGTCCAGGAGGGTGGCAACAATAGCGATTAACATCCCGATGGCACCTAGCAAATTGCCTCGACGTGCCGTAGCAGGGGAACTCATCTGCTTCAAACCCAGGATGAATAGGGATGCAGCCACTAGATAACTGATTTGAATCGTTGACGGCAGAAAGTCGCTCATTAAACCTTAGCCTCCTTTTTCTTAAACATTTGCAGCATCCGATCTGTGACTAAGAAACCACCAACAACGTTAATCATTGCGAAGATAACTGCAATTAAACCGAAGATTTCGGTTAAATTCCATTCTTTGGGGCCAGCGATTAACAAAGCACCCACGATCGCAATCCCAGAAATTGCATTCGATCCAGACATCAAGGGCGTGTGTAGGGTGGGGGGGACTTTATTAATCACCTCAAATCCCACAAAAGACGCCAAAACAAACACAACTATTGCTGCTATTAATCCTTCTGCCATGTTTTTGATTTGGTAATTGCTAATTGCTAATTGCTAATTGCTAATTGCTAATTGTAAGAGGATTTAGCCTCGTTCCCCAGGCGGTCGCCTGGGAACGCCATTAGCCATTAGCCATTAGCCAATGAAAAATGACATTTACCCAGCATTTACCGTTAACTGAGCTAGGGCATCTTTAACCCGTTGGTTGCGAATTTCTCCCCCGTGGGTGATGCAGGTGTCGCCAATTATGTCATCCTCGAAGTTGAGCTGTAACCCACCATCTTTAATTAGGTATTGCAGTAACGTCAGGATGTTCTTGGCATACAACTGAGAAGCGTGGACGGGTACAGTTGCGGGTAAATTAATTGGACCGAGAATTGTTACCCCGTGGCGGACCACATCTTTACCCGGTTCGGTGCAGGCGCAGTTCCCGCCTTGATCTGCTGCGATATCGACGATTACAGATCCCGGCTTCATTTGGCTGACCATTTCCTCGGTTACCATGACGGGGGCTTTCTTACCGGGAACTTGGGCGGTAGTAATTACTACATCCGATGCCTTGATATGTTCGGCGAGGACTTGTTGGGCTTTTTGTTTGGCGGCGTCGGAAATTTCTTTAGCGTAGCCGCCTGCTGCTTGCGTTTCTTCGTCTAGTTTGACTTCGATAAACTTAGCGCCCAAACTTTGCACTTCTTCTTTAGCTACGGGGCGGATATCGTAGGCTTCTACAATAGCGCCCAAACGACGAGCAGTTGCGATCGCTTGCAATCCTGCAACTCCCGCCCCGATAATCAATACCTTCGCCGGGGCGATCGTTCCCGCCGCTGTCGTCAACATGGGGAAATATTTCGGTAACGCCGCCGCCGCCAGCAATACTGCTTTATATCCCGCTACCGACCTTTGGGAGGAAAGCGCATCCATGCTTTGCGCCCGCGTCGTGCGCGGGATCAGTTCCATGCCGAACGCGGTAACGCGACGGTGCGCCAAACGTTCTACTAACGCCGGATCTGCCAGGGGGTTGAGAAAGCTAATTAATCCGCCTTCTTCCCGCAACCAGTCGATTTCATGTTCTTTCGGCGGACTCACCTTTAACAGTACATCGGCTCCACTCCATAGCGTAGCCGCATCGGAAATAATTTTAGCTCCAGCACTTTCGTAAGCAGCATCGCTGAAAAATGCCCCAACGCCAGCACCCGCCTCGACCCACACTTCTAGACCCAGTTTTACCAATTTGGCAACCGTGTCCGGGATCAAGGCGACGCGGCGTTCGCCCATTTCAATTTCACGAGCAACCGCTAATTTCATCCAATCCTCCTTAAAACAAGACTCATCCCATACAGGCGGCAGTAAGACTAGCCGCTTTATCTGGGTTGCTTTTTCTTGCGGGCGCATTTTCCCCCTACAAGCTTTTAGGCAACCCGGCAATTGACTGCTTAAAAAGCTTTGCCTTTGCCGTTTTTCAGTAGCTAGATGCTACCTCTGGCAAGTCTCTACAACATTGGTGCAGGCAGCCTGGAGCTATTCTCATGATTCGGTTTGTTGATGTCGATGCAATAGTTCAAGGGTTTTCTCAAGTATAGAGTTACTTTTTTGATATCCTATGTCGATCCCCACCTTTGTATCTGTATCTTTAACTTCTCTTATTAATTCAGCGTTTTTCTTTTAACCTAGATGAAATTACCTATTGACTCTTTTTTAGCCCTTCACTTGTTCAAGTTTTTTTAAGCTTTTCTCGATTTTTCTATACATTTCTACATATTTTTTAACATCCCCGCTAAAATTAGGTAATAACTCACAAAAACTATAAAAACCAGGCTTCTAGCAGAAACCCGGTTTGAACTAATCGCAGCAATCCCCACCCTCTTACAGAGTGGGGAAGGACAGCGGTCAAAAAAGAGGTTTCTCTGGCCTATTTTTTGACAATTTCTTATCTTTTTAGTTAAGCGATATCGTTTACCACTTAGAGCGATCGCTCGGACTTAATGCAATTAATTCAATGCCGATTTTTGTGACAGCTATCTACTATCTTCTTTGCTTCAACCACCACAAGAAAGCAGCCAAGATCGTCGCCGCGATCAGAATCAGAGCAACAAGCCGAAAACTCATCTGCACGCCAAAAACCAACGCTTCAATCGGTACATTGGTGACATTGATCTTAGGTTGAGCTTGTGTGCGAGTCATAATCAGGAGCGAAAACAGAACGCCTGTGAGCGACAAACCCATTGTCTGACCCAAAGTCCGCGACAAAGACAACAACCCCGAAGCGATGCCTAACCGCTCAGACGGCACTAACCCCATCACGGCGCTTTGATTGGGTGATTGGAACATTCCCACTCCCAGTACAAAGGGTGCCATCCGCAGAATATAACCAGGGACGGTCAATTGGGCGTCAAAGGTGCTTAAGCTTAGGCATCCAAATACCGCCAATACCAACCCAATTAAGCTGATGATGCGTTCTCCAAATCGGTCAGACAAAGTGCCAGCAACAGGTGCCATCAACCCAGCTAAAATCGGTCCTTCCGCTAGCAACAACCCCGTCTCAAACGCAGGATACTGTTTAACCAACTCCAGGAAGAACGGTAGGATAAAAACCACACTCGCTGTAACGACATAGGTCATCAAACTCAGCAATAAGCCCAGGCTCAACTCTAGGGAGCGAAAAATTCCCAGGTCGAGCATCGGCTGTGGGTGGCGCGATTCTACTAATAAAAAACACCCTAAGCCGATAGCAGCGATCGCGAAGGCGTAAGGCTCTATCAATGAGCCAAAGCCTTCCGTCTGTACTAAAGTCATTCCCAATGCAAAGCAGGTCAAAGTGACGATCATTATCAGCGCCCCAAGCGCATCAAAGTCTTGTTTGACCTGACTGCTCCCACAAGCGGGATGCGGCATAAATCCCGGCGCGTTCTCTTTCTGACTTCCCATTCCAGAATTGTTGGGTTAGTTCCGGTTTCGCCGGTACGCGCTCGATCCAGCTAGTCACGAACACATTGTTAGAAGGTCGGTTAGTATTACACAGCAACGATACCGACCAGCGATATTTGCGTCCGCTTACCAATTCAGGTGCATCTTGGGGTAGTTGCACCTCCATGATGCCGCCTTTTTGCACCGGCATCCGCTGCACGAACAGCGGTTTTGTTACCCCCGGTTCTACCAGCGCAAATTCCACCGGCACCGATGTTTTATCCGACACATGCCAGAAAAAGGTGGGACGACCGGATATAGTCTGTCCGTTGTGGTCGTTGGGCACTAACAAAGTCACTGTCACGGGTTCAGATAAAGTACAGCCTCGCGAACCAGTTCCTTGGGTCGTTTTCGGCATTCCCCGGTTGGGCGGTTCGTAATCAAAATCCTCTGTTTGAGCAGTTTCTGCCCTTGCAGGAGATATAAAACCAACCTCGATTAAAGGATGCCTGAAATTTGGACTTAATCGGCTATCGATCGCCCCCATCAATGGCATCAACAGAATCGATATCGCTCCTGCTACCCCCCTAGCTTGGTGAGAAGTAATTCTCATCTCTCACATCTCCTTAAATTGTACAAATCGCCTATGTCACAGAAGATGTTGCACCCTTTAATACCTGGTTCCCGGCTGAATTTTAGCCTGTATTTATTTTTTAATATTTTCGCCTATCTACCACCTAATATATACGTAAATTTTTGCTGCTTAAATTTATTTAAGATTTTAAAAAAAATTATAACAACGGCCAAATCAATAGCGTAGATTATAGAAGAATTTGACCCGATTTTTCCGATTTTTCCGACTTTTCCGACCTTGCCGACCTTGCCGAATTTTCCGACCTTTACTACCTCATTTTATATCAACAGAACTGACGCTCACCCATCCGGGTTTCTAGGAAAAATCGTCGAGCAAGGAATCAGAGATATAGGTTCCGAAGTGCTTCAACAGTTGACAGTTGACAGTTGACAGTTGACAGTTGACAGTTACCCGCAAACACCAAAGTTTCACCTGAAAAATCGTAGATAAAACTCTAGATCGCAGAAGAAACAAAGGTGATAAGATCGGATTGCGAACTCAGGAAATTAATTTTTCCTTTCCCCCTAAAAGGGGGAGGCTAACAACCTATTTTTTTTTGGTAAGTCCCGCTCCAACTAAGTTTGTTGTGCGAGCAAAACTTGATAGATGGTTGTTAGCCGTTGGCGTCCTCTAATCTGGACGCTACCGATTTTATTGGTGGCAAAAAGTCCGTCAATATATTTATACGTTCGTTTATTGATCAATATCCGGCAAATAGCGCCATCAATTGATTTGTCGAAACTTTCTAACCGCGCCGCCAGGTTAACGCAATCTCCTATTGTCGTGTATTCCAGCCTGTGGACGCCGCCCAGACTGCCAGCTACCACAGTTCCGGTGGCGATACCGACGCGCATGGCAACGGTGGGGCGTCCCTGAGAAAGCCATCGTTGATTGAGGGATTCCAAAGCAGATGCCATTTCCAGGGCGCAACGAACTGCGGCTTTGGCATCGGTGGCGATCGCTTCCTCCGTCGTGCGGGGAATTGGTACGCCGAAAACCGCCATAATCGCATCGCCGATAAATTTATCTACCACGCCGCCATTGGCTAAAACAATTTCCGACATCGCCTCCATATATTCGTTTAGCCAGTCCATCAGTTCTTCAGGCTCCAGCTTGTTGGCAATGAGACTAAAATTTTTTAAGTCTGTAAACAGCACCGTTGCTGTCAGCTTTTGTCCTTTGAGGCGTCCTTGTTTGAGCAGAGTATCGCGATCGCGCCAGATGGCGTTGGCTATTTGGGGACTCACGTAACGCCCAAACAAAGTCATCGCCGTTTGTCGTTCTTGGCGCTCTTTTTGGGCTATGTAAGCTGCGATCGCCACAGCAGATGCCGCTAGACTGGCTATCGGTGCAACTACTGGTATCCACCAGCCGCCCAAAAACGCTGCATACGCACCGCCTACTAAAGTTCCACCAGCGGACGCCAAACTGCCAACAGTCCACCTCCAGTTGGGTAACTTCCAAGCTAAAGTTGCACCGATATAAGACCAAAGAAAAATCCACCCATACTCGAGGGGAGCGGGCCAAGTTTTAATTTTGGGACGCCCTTCGATAGCTGCACTGAGAATTTGGCTGAGAATATTCGCCTGAATTTCTATTCCCGCCATCTTTGTCCCCTCGTGGCTAAAACCGCCGCTGTAGGGGGTGTAAAAGAAGTCATTCAAGCTCGCAGCAGTCGAGCCGATCAAAACAATGCGTCCGCGAAAATCATCTTTTTTTATCCGGTTATGTAGCAGGTCAGTTAGCGAAATTTTGCTGAAACTGCCTTCCGGTTTCCGATAATTCAACAGCAATTGGTAGCCACCCGCATCTGCTGCGATATAATCGCCATCATTCGGTTCAAACGGTTCAAAAACAGCCTTTCCCAACTTCAGATCGCCGTTCTTTTCTGGCTTTGGGGTAATGCCTTCAGCTTTTAAATAAATCATCGCCAGTCTCAGCGCCAAACCGGATATACTTTTCCTACCCGGCGGGTTCAGAAATAGCACGCCGCGACGAATTTTGCCATCTCCATCTAAAATCACATCATTCGCCCCTACCTGCCCTCTTTGACTCAATACTGGCGGTGGAGCAATCCTATAGCCACGCATATCCCGCACAACTTTTTCAATGCCAATCAAATTCGGTGTAGATTCAAATACTTTTACTAGCTGTTCATAACCCGGTTCTACAGGTAAATTTCGGTACAAATCTCAGCCAATTGCTCTCGGCTGTTGGGATTTTATTTTTAGCAGCAATTCTGCTAGAGTTTGATCCGGAATAGGCCACTTACCAACTTGTTTGAGATCGGTTTCATCAATTGTGACTATTACAATCCGGGGGTCAGGCGCTTCTGCTGGACGCCAGATAAAAAATTGATCGAGAGCATCCCAAGATAAATACTGGAAAAAACCCGTCAAGCGCAGGACAGTCACCAATCCTGCTACAGTGGGAGCCGCGACCAACACAGGACGCCAATTCCTAATTTCCTGTCTCAGCTTGGGCAATATCATCTTTATTCGCGATCGCCTTGCCTGGAATATAAATGAAGGCTCAATACGGATCTTAAACACTTATACACCTCTTCGCCTTCAGTATCCGTGGATTTACGTATATCACTTGTGGACAAACGATGGGTAGAAACTCTGGTTAAACACTTAGTCATCAGTGAAAACTCGCGGGGGCGGGTTGAGATAAACTGTGCGCCGCGCCTACCGATCAATATCGATCGCGAGCGCTGTATTTCTATGGTACAAAGCACAACTGGCATCTAGCTAGGGACAGATTGCGATCGCTCTTTAGGTAGAAACCCGGTTTCTTGGCGTCACTGCTGCTAACGGCAGATAAAGTCTTCCGCTTGCATGAGACTTCGCATCTGCCTCCCACTCACCGAAAAACGAGCGGGAAGCCCCTGTTTTCAAACATGGGGATGAACGCGATTGGCGATTTTAATCGCAGTCAAGATCTGCAAATTTTCAATGCGTGATTTTTGATATAATAGTGTCACGGCTTTTGCCAGATAGTCAATGCCAAAACAAGTCTCAAGTAAAAAAACAAAAACCCTCTCGTTTGTAACCGAAATACCACTGGTAGTATCGGCTATAGACGAGGGGGTTTTGGTGTCTAAGTTTGAGGCAGGTAGGCAGCTTTACAACGCCTGCCTTGGTGAGGCGATGAGGCGATTAAGATTGGTCAAGCAATCAAAACTCTATCAATCAGCGAGAAAAATTAAATCCAACAAAAAGGAAAGGCTCCAAAGTTTTGCTGCTGCCAACGCCGCTTACGGGTACGACCAATACAGCTTGCACGCTTTCGCTACCATCATCAGACGCTCATGGATAGGCTTTCACATAGACTCAAACACAGCACAGAAACTGGCAACCCGTGCATTTAATGCATCCCAAAAAGTCGCTTTTGGTATCGCCAAAAAAGTTAGGTTCAAAGGCAAAAATCAGCTAGACTCCTTAGAAGGAAAGGTTAATACAACCGGGATTAGATGGCATACTGAACAGTTGGTGTGGGGTAAGCTTAAACTTCAACCCTATCTCAAAAACAACGATCCGGTAATCCTTCATGGGTTAGCCAGTCGAATTAAATATGTCAGACTGGTGCGCCGACGCTTTAACAACAAGACTCGTTATTATGCTCAATTAGTTTGTGAAGGTAAGCCATTTACCAAGCCCAAAAACCAGATAGGATTCGGTGTGGTTGGCTTAGACATAGGGCCATCAACAATAGCGATTGTGGGAGAAAGTGCTGCAAAACTTGACTCGTTTGCTCCTGAGCTAAATTCTGTCTCCAAACAGATACGGCAATTGCAGCGAAAGATGGAAAGGTCGAAAAGAGCAAATAATCCAAATAACTACAATCCTGATTTTGTTGATGCCAAAGGTAAAAGGAAAAAAGGAACCGTTAAAAAAGGTTGCCAGAAATGGAACGAGTCTAAAACTTATCATTCAACCAGGAGAGCCAAGGCGAATCTGGAAAGAAAGTTGGCAGCGCACCGTAAATCGTTACATGGGAGATTGGCTCATGAAATCCTAAGAGTAGGAAACACAATCAAACTAGAAAAGCTTTCTTATAAAGCTTTCCAAAAACTATTTGGAAAGTCTGTCGGGAAACGTGCGCCAGGAGAATTTGTATCTCGCTTAAAACGCTTGGCTGAAAGTGCTGGCGTGACAGCGATCGAATTTTCCACATTTAAAACCAAACTGTCTCAAACTTGCCATCAGTGTAGACGAGTAAAAAAGAAAAGTCTTTCAACTAGAATCCACAAATGTGAGTGTGGTGTACTCTGTCAGAGAGACTTGTATTCTGCTTTTTTGGCAAGATTTGTAGAGAATGACCTGATCCAAGTAGACTTGGCAAATGTTGCAAAGTCGGGTGCCCAAGCGTTCCTGATGGCGGCTTGGAGACAGGCGACAGAAGAAAATAACTTGCGATTAGGGGGACAAGTTCCTTCTTCCTTTGGGAAACCTCCAGAGTCAGAGCGAGTCGCCACAAAAGTTCTAATTCCTGATACTGAGATCTTGGATGCTGTACCTAGCAATAGGGAGAGCCAAGACGAGGTTGAAAGCGAATTGGAACCCCCGTCCCTTTAGGGCTGGGGTGGCTTCAGCAGCATTGTCTCTCCATCTGCCGTAATTGCAATACCCTGCGCCTCTTCAATAGCGACTGGTGACTGGGGAGAGGGCGCTTTAACTGCTGGACTCGCCCCAAAACCCCTCCTCTGCTCAAGAGTTCCAATGCCCTGCACTTGTGCTACAGCATACCTAGTAGGGAGGGGATCGTCAGGCGTGCTGGGTAAGTCGCCGTTGCCAGTAACGGTAAAGCTATTTCCGGCACGGTTACGGGCGATACAACTGGTAGCTAAGACAGCATCGGTGTTGGCAAAATTATTATCTTGTGGTGCGATCGCATTCTCGACTTGGTTAGTTGTGGTTCTGATTTCCACCTTGCCGCTTAAGGCGGGAGTCCCCCCGGTGGCGGTAATGTCGCTCAAGGGAGTTTGGCGAGAGCGAAATTCAATCTTGAAAATGCCTCTGGCGCTGATAGTCACTCGCCCCCCTTCACCTTGTAGCGCATTGGCGGTGATATCGCTATTTTCTAGCGCCGCTAAAGTCCCTGTATCAATTTCAATCTTGCCCCCATCGGTGTTACCCGCGTCGGTGGTGATGCTGCTACCTCTGCGTAATTGTAAGGTTTGCGATCGCACGCGAATATTCCCCCCGGCACCGGAGACAGTCGCCCCATTCAAACTGCCGTTGTCAAGAAGGATCGAGTCGGCAACAACTGCCAAGGTTCCCGCATCCCCGGAACCAAAACTCCGCACATCCAAGGTTGCCCCATCCCGCACCACCAACGATCTCCCATTGACGGTTAAATTTCCCCCTACTCCGGCATCGATCTGCGGCAGGACGTCAGCGCGTCCCGATGAGGTGATTAAAGTGGTGGGATTGTTCCTTGGCGATCGCCCGCTCAATTCTACCGAGTCCGCATTTACAGTTAAGTCGCCTCCCCTACCAGAAGACAAAGTAGCACTGGAAATAATCGCCCCGTCTGTTACTACTAGGCGAGGGGTGGAAAGGGTTAAGTTTCCCGCATTAAATCTCGTGAATGTGGTCGTACCAGGACCGCTGGCGATTAAATTATCCGGTGAAACACCAGAGATCTCCATCGACTCGCTAGCTTCGATCGAGATATCCCCCCCAGCGCCGCCTGTAGGGATGAAAAATGTCTCTCTCAAAAGTCCGCCGCTATTGGTAACGACTAAAGCGCCATCCCGATTAATAAACCGTCTGGTGCGAATCTCGATTTTGCCTCCCTCTCCCGTACCGAAAAGCGTGTTATTCAAGATACCAGTAGGTAGGATAGCTCCTGGTAGGGTGCGGCTGACTTCTACAGACTCGGAAGCATTGATGGTCACATTTCCCCCGCGTCCGTTTCCGTAGGTGGCACTGGATAAAACGCTGCCATCCAAAATAGAAACTTGACTCGCGTCGATGTTGAGATTACCTGCTGCACCGCTTGTTCCCAAGGCAGAATAGCTGATGACAGCAGAACCAAAAGCTTCTACAGCACCAGCGGCGCGGATATTAATATTTCCCCCCATCGCCCCACCAAAGGTAGGGTTAAAGATAAATGCCCCATTCTGGAGCGTCAGCGAGCCAGTTTGGAGATCAATATTACCCCCTGTTGCTGTTTTTGCTAGCCCTGCCGTTCCTGCAAACAAACCAGTTACGCGATCGCTTGCACTTAATTGTCCGATAAAAGAGCGGACAAAAACGATCTCTTCGAGTTGGTCAAATCCAGTACCGATTAACGTCACTGAATTAGGCGAAACCACCCGTAAATTGCCCCCCGCCCCCGTGCCAAACGCCGTTGTAGATAAAAAAGCCGTCCCCTGTAACAGAAATTGCCCTGCTTCCACGGTTAAATTCCCACCCGCCCCGCTACCAATCGTATCGCTTGATAAACGGGTAAAATTGGCAGGATTATTACCGCTAACTTCTACCAATTCGGCACCGCGAACCGTTAAATTTCCTCCGGGTTGCGACCCTTGAGTAATAGTTAATACTTGAGAACCATCGCGTATTGATACGCGCCGTCCTTGGATTTGGATATCGCCGCCGCCAACGCCACTGGCATCTACAATTGTCTGTTGGGAAAGTTGGATATCTTGAAAACCATCAATGCCTTCATATGCCAAACTGAAATTATTGCGCTCAGGAATCAGGCGAACCAAGCTATTAGAACCCACACCGCCTAGCTCAATTCTGCCAGTAGGTGCAGTTAAGTTACCCCCTTCCAGCAGCACATTCCCGCCAATTAACCCCAAGGTTTGACCTTCCCGAACTTGAAGGCCAACAATTTGACCGTTCCCATTGGTATATCTGGATCTATTAATAATATTTCCCGGTGTTTGTCCGTATTGCAAGCCAACGGGAACGTTAACCGTCAAAAGCGGGGGAGTATTGGGATTATTAGCGCTGAACAAACTACCATCGGCAAATCGAATGCTACTAGCAGTACTGCCGATAAACGAACCGCCGATATTGACTTGAGCATTCGGGCCAAAAATAATTCCATTGGGATTGATTAGGAATAAATTCGCCGTGCCGTTGGCTTTGATAATGCCATCAATATTATAAATTGAACTGCCAGTAACGCGAGTAAAAATATTTGGCACATCCAGCCCATTATTAAACAAAGCCGTCCCACCAGTAGGAAGAGAAAATTCGCGAAAGCTGTGAAATAAATTCCCACCATTATTATTACCGCCGTTGATAATACTAGTATTTCCATCAGGCGTAACAATTGAATTAACGGGTAAAGTCGCATCTGGAATAATTTGCGCTTTGACTCTAATTACGCTCAAACCAAGCAAAACAAAACTGCCTGCAATCGAGAATAGGTAGCCAACTTGTTTAATACGTAATTCGGTTCGATTACCTTCTTTAATTTTACAGACCGCGCAGGCGGTCTTTGTTTGTGTAGCCCCACCCTTCAGGGTGAGGGATGGAGGTGATGCAAGCGGATTTGGTATCATAAATAAATCCAGCCGAATTAAACGTTATCCCGGTAGATATTTTGTTGCCACCCCGCGCTTTAATTCAGAATCCCGGTTTCTCTAAGAAACCGGGATTCTAATTATAACCAATTGCCGCTCAAGATAAAAGGCGACCAAACAGCCGGGTGATTATAATCCTCCGACGCGATTAACTTCAGTTGTGCCTTCTGAAGCCCTGCGGCTTTCGTCATATTAGGTTGCCGCAATTGAGTATAAAATTCTTCCATGAATTTCAGCGTCGCTTCATCATTTATAAACCACAGACTAGCCAGGGCACTTTTAACCCCCGCCCCCACAGCGACCCCAGCAATTCCCAACGCGGATCGATTATCTCCCGCCGCCGTTTGACAAGCACTTAAAGTCAGCAATTCTACAGATTTATTTTCGCGTCGCGCATAATTATGCGAAACGCTTCGCAATAAATTATCAAGTTGTTCCAGACTGATTTTAGTATCATAAGCTAACAAGAAAGTACTCGCAGCATCCACACCAAACTTGCCGTGGGTAGCTAGGTGAATAATCGGAAAATTATTAGATCCTAGTTCCTTTTCCAAGCGAGTTATGGTAAAATCTCTATCCAAAAGTTTCATGCCTCCCAGAAGGCTGTTTACTTCGGCAACTTCCGCAGCTACATTTGTCAGCGGTGGAAACGGCGGACGTTCAACTGTTAAACCAACAGCAAGGGCTTTTAAGTTGCGGATATCTGCCGATTTGCTAGCGGTTAAACTCAAACTGGGTGTGGTAGCGATCGCATACTTCTGCACCAAAAATTCCTGACCATCGTGCAATGCAGACATCGGCACTTTTCCCAATACCCCATCCTGAATAAATACAAGGGTTTTTATCCCCAATTTAGCCAGGTCTGTTTCCATTGGGCGCATCAATAAATTGTAGATTTTTTGTGCTTGTGGCAGATATTCTTCCGTACCCCTATTTTCTAGCAATAACCGCAATTGGTCGATTTCCTGCTGGAGTTTATCTTGTGCTATTTCTCCTGGGTAACCTTTCAAATTCCCATCGGGAGATTGCAGAATCATTACGCCGCGATCGCTCACTATCGCCGAATAAATCACCCCCGTCTCATTTCCGGCTAAATTGCCATTATTTTTAGCATCTTCTTTCGCAATTTCCACGCAATCATCGCCGAAAAAATTTGGCAATTCAGCTAATTTAAGCAACTCTAGGATATTGATAGTTTTACTCAGATTTGTTTGGGAATTGGTAATTGGTAATATGTAATTGGAAGTTTCTTTCTCATTACCAGTTTCCAGTAACAATCCCATCAATTCCCGATAAACAGGTTCTACCGCATCTCGGAAGTTAAATTGCAAATCTTTATTGGCAACTAAAATGTCTCCCCGTATACTTTGGAGAGTTGCGTACGCACTCTCATAAGACGCGATCGCGCGCCTGCGATCGCCTGTAACTTTAAATATACGCCCCGCCTGCCACTGCCAGCGATATAAACTATCCGCCGCATTCGCTTGCTGTGCCGTAAACTGCGCTTGCTGCGTCAATTCCATCGCCTCGGTGTATTGCCGAGAGCCTTCATACAAGTGTCCTAAGCTACCAATCGCAAACGATAAGCTGCGGGAATCACTGATATTTCTGGCAGAAGCGATCGCACCCCCCAATAACCTCGCCGCCTCCTGTTCCTTCTGTCTCGCCGAGGCTAAATTAATCAATGCATAAACTTTATCCCGCGAATCCGGCAATTGTGCTAAAATAGATAGAATGCGAGCGCGATTATTAGCAATTAAATCCCAATTTGGCGTCGCCATTCCACCCAGCAAACGATTAAGATTCAACAAAGCTTTGACTTGGGCGATACGAATATTTTGAAGAGGAGGCGGTGACGCTCTGACACGGTGACGCGGGGACACCCCATGGTAGGCGTCAGGGGATTCCAGCAATCTAGAATTTTCTTCTTCTCCACGAATAAATGAGGGGGCTTGTGACCAGCTCCAGAGATCTTGGGAATGGTTGCGCTCCGCGTCTCCCCTTCTGGGCGTCTTCTTGTCTTCTTGGTCAGTTTTCTCAGCTAGTGTTGCCACCTGCACGCTTTGTTCAAAAGAAGCGATCGCTGTTGCTATATCCTTTTGAGCTAAATCGTTTAACCTAGACGCTTCTTTTTCATCCCCTTCTATTGTTGCTACATTCGCCTGATAGCGATATCGATCTGCCCTACTTCCATAAACATTTCCCAAATTATTCAAAGCCGTTACAATCAAAGCCTCACCACCACTCAATTCACGAGCAATATTCAAGCTAGCTGCCACAGAAGCGAGTGCCTGTTCGTAATTTCCCGTAGCCCAATAAGCATTACCCAATGCACCTAAAGCCACCGCCTCGGTCATCTGTAAATTAGTTTTACGGGCAATTTCTAAAGCAGATTGCAACAATTGAATCCCCCGTTGTTGCTGTCCCAAATCGCTATAAGTTTGCCCTTGTTCCACCAGCAATTGAGCCAAAGTTTGCTGCTTTGCCTCATTCTTTTGCCCCCGATAAATTTGAATCGCTTGCTCCCACTGCTGCACAGCTTCATTCAAATTGCCAATTTGCCGATAAGCTAAAGCCAAATTAGTGCGAACAATAGCCCTATCCAAAGTATTGGAAATTTGACCAAGCGCTTGTTCCCACACATTAATTGCTGCGGTAATCTTCCCCGCCTCATAAAGCCGTAACCCCTGCTGCACCATAACAGATGCCTCAGTCTCGTTCCCCTCGTTCCCCTCGTTCCCCTCGTCGTTCCCCTCGTTCCCAGGTTCAACCTGGGAACGTATTTCCCAAGGCTCTGCCTTAGTTTTAATATTGGTTAAAGACTTAGCAATAACTACACTATTATCTGGTGTTACAACCTGAACTAACAGCCTTGTCTCTAACAACAACCAAAAAGTTAAACCCAGCAAAAATAAAAGACTAAAGCGGCGCCAACCCCCAGACAATGGAAACATCATCCTTACCCCTCGCCTGCGCCAGACTCTTTGACCCCGTTCAAGTTGGTTTTCATAGTTTCATGTAGGATAGTCAAACATAGACAAAGCGTTTAACTGCCTTGCTTTTCAACTTTTTTCATCATCACCTTCGGAAAGTTCTTTGATGATTTTTTCAGTTTTTCGTTTGGCTTGACCTTGTCCGTAAAGCCTTGCAGCAAACGAGGTGATTATGGCAATTAAGTCTTGCATCAACTCATCTGGGACCTTGTCAGCTAGATTAACAACTTCTAGCTTGACTCCACACCGAGACAACAAAACATCTAAATAATGAGTTCCAAAGGTTGCTAATCGGTCTTTGTGTTCAACGATTAAGATGTTGTAATCTTTTGACATCAGAAGGCTTTCTAGTTTCTTTCGATTGTCATTAAGTCCGCTTCCCACCTCCTTGACAACTTTGGTGATTTGATAACCTTTGGCTATGGCATATTGACTTAATAGCTCTGCCTGCTGATCTAAATTATCTTTGTTTTCAGAGGACGAAACTCTGGCGTAAATTGCAGCGCGATTAGTGCCTGCTGGGGTTGTTTCAGTAGATCGATTGTAATCAACAATCACCATTCCTGTTTCTGACTGGTAAGCGCGATGCGGCAGCTTTCCTGCCTTCCACCACCGCCACGCCGTCTGGTAGCTAATGCCTAAGTGCTTTGCATAATCAGCTAGTTTCATAATAAAAACTATATACTATCCTTGACTATCTCTGACTATAAAATTATCCAAGTTTTATCATAATAAAATATCCTGATAAACTCTGTATAGTTAATTTCTGTAACAACAGTTTCTCTAAAAAACTATTTCAGTAGCTAACCTATGTCTTCTCTACGACGCCTGTTTTCTGCCCTGGCAATTAGTGCTTGCGTACTAAGCGGGGTGCCTTCTATCAGCTTAGCCAATGGCTTGCCTGGATTTACCCTCTGGGGTCCAGTTAGCCGCGAAAACCAGTTACCCTTTCGGCTAGACTTTGGCGGCAGAACGAATGGATGGGATCGTTACCGACTGCGAATTCCCTCCAAACAAATGAAATTGGCAGTTGCCCAGTTCTCAATTTCTTATCCAAACTACTTCGAGGGCGTGTTTGATCCGAAAGAAATAGAGGTGCGAGTCCGAGGTAAGTCGGTACCCTTAGAGGAAGTCAACTGGGACAGAGAAAATCGGGTGATTCAAATTTTCCCGCGAGAACCCGTACCGGCAGGAAACACAGTCGAGTTGGTGCTATCCAACGTCAAAAACCCCACATTTGGGGGGATGTTTCTCTTCAACTGCCAAATTCAAACCCCTGGGGATGTACCGCTGCTGCGTTATATCGGCACTTGGATTCTCAGCATTGATTAGCTGCGGTTGGGGAGTGGTAACATAAAAGATTGTGACTTTTTGTGCAGACGGTACTTTGGAGCAGAGGAGCAGAGGATCAGGTGAGCAGAGGAGCACAGGAGCAGCAAAGCAGCAAAGCAGAGGAGAATGTACTTTCAAATTCCCCACCTGCCGAAGAAGCCCACCTGCTTTGCTGCCCACCTGCCGAAGAAGCCCACCTGCGCCATATGCAAGTAAACTAGCCAATTTGGAGAACTGACAATGACCCAGCGCACCTTGGGCGGAACAAACCGCAAGAGAAAAAGAACATCTGGTTTTCGCGCCCGGATGAGAACCAAAAACGGACAGAAAGTGCTTTCAGCACGCCGTCGCAAAGGCCGTTATCGTCTGGCGGTTTAGCTAAATCAAAAATTCATCCCACATCCGCGCCCGTTGCGGCGGTGTGGGATGAATTTTTGGGCTTCGGACGAATTGACCCACAACCAATTCAATCCGCTTTCCTTGACAGGGCAGAGGGTCGATGAGGAATCGCCAACCTTTGGGATTGGTTAATATATAAATGGTCGAGTACCCACCCACACGGCTTTCAACAACACGAAGTAGCGGTAAGACGCTTATGCGTTGGTAACCAGCGCTCGTTTAGGGGGAAGACGCTTGCCCGGCTGGTTGACCATTGTCGTAAATCCACGGGTTACGTGTCGTAAAGTAATTTAACTGCCTGCGGGAGGCGGGCGGCTGCCTGGGTTCTAGCATTGACTAGATAAAGGTCTTTTGACCAGAGATGCTGTGTAAGTCAAGGGAGCGTTTTCGGTAACGCACATTGTTGAACAATGTCCCCAACAGAGCAACGGCAGATGAGACAGGAAGCCTACACTGTATGCGAAGCAAAGCGTGTAGGTACTTCACAATTGCTGACAAGGATGAGTCAAGGGCAGGGAGGGTTGCGATTGCCTGTGGCTTTGCCAAAAGTAAATCGACTTAAACATCGGCTAGATTTTAGTGCCGTATTTCGCCAGGGGATTCGTCGCCAGTCTCCGCACTTGACTTTAAGAGCATTGCAGCAAAAGCCAAAAACTGCCGAATCAGCCAAAATTCCCCCTAGAATTGGCATTTCGGTGAGCCAAAAAGTCAGCAAACTCGCCACCCAAAGGAATCGAATCAAGCGACAGTTGCGGGCGGCTTTTCGCCAGCTACTGCCCCGGCTGAAGTCGGATTGGTTGCTAGTGGTGGTGGTAAAACCAAAAGCCACAGAGTGCGATTATCAGCATTTTCTGCAAGAATTAGAGCAGTTGTTGGCTGACGCCGAGGTAATAAATGGGCATTAAAGAGGAAGTTTTTTATGAAGGTGGCCCCCATATCGGGGATCTAATTCTTAATATCCTGATCGGGTTGACGGTGGTTGGGTTGCCGTTAACGGTGGGAGCAATTACCAGAGCATTGTGGCTGCGCTACCGGATTACCAATCGCCGCATCACGGTGATTGGCGGATGGATGGGACGCGATCGCACTGACATTATCCACTCAGAAATCGTCGATATCAAGAAAGTAGCTCGCGGTATCGGCTTATGGGGAGATATGGTAGTCACCCTCAGAGGCGGTAGTCGCTTGGAACTAAGAGCCATTCCCAAGTACCGCGAAATATGCGACTACGTTTCCCAAAAAGCAGGTCTCAATATTCCCAAAGCCGGTAGCTTGACAGGTAACTAAAATCGCCAACCTAACAATTCCTCAAGCTACTTCCTTTGAGGTTCACAGCAATCCTAGTACCTCCGTTAGAGCTTAACCCAAATCAGAAAAACAAAGCCTATTTTTCCATGTTTTTTGAGATGGGGCGGCAATCCACACCGGGCGCTTACCAGAACAACCCACCGTTTGGGTGCAGCATAGTATAGATATTAAACAGAGTACGTGAGGCAAGCACGGAATTTACGCCTGTGGACAAGCCGGAGGCGACTCCCTTGGTCGAAACAGGAAGCAAACGTCAATTAAGAGTCAGGCTAGTTAATGCCTGGTCGATTTGAGTAAGTTTTGTGTTGCATAATACAGCGCTTGACAGGTAGAGTTCATACGCATGGATTTTGGTGTCAGTTTTCTCTCCAACAACGTAATGCTGCCGATCCTGGATTTTTTCTACAGGATCGTACCCAGCTATGGGCTAGCAATCGTGGCGCTGACCCTGGTGGTTCGCTTTGCGGTTTATCCTCTAAGCGCGAACTCAATTCGCAGTATGCGCCGCACGCGAATCACCCAACCGATCATGCAAAAGCGGGTGAAAGAAATTCAAGAGCGCTACAAAGAAGACCCTGCTAAACAGCAGGAGGAAATGAGTAAGCTCTATAAAGAATTTGGTAACCCCCTCGCCGGATGTTTGCCCGTATTGCTGCAAATGCCGGTACTATTTGCATTATTTGCCACCTTGCGCGGCTCGCCTTTTTCAGATATAAATTACACCGTCAATCTGCAAATTTTTCCCAAGGAACAAATTGAGCAGATTCAACCCCAACCTTTTGCCACTTCTCCCCAAAATATTTATGTCGCCGATGGGGTACACGCTCCCATTATTGGGCTGGTACCAAGTGGCAACGGCTTAGTCGTGGGCGAGAAAACCAAGTTGGAATTTCAAACCCCCGAAGGCAAACCGCTGAACGCCCTTGTAACCGAACAACCAGACACTAAACTCGTTCCCCGCTGGCAGGTAACCAAAGGGCAAGAACGGGTGCGAATAGATGAAAATGGCAACATCGAAGCCCTAGTACCCGGAGATGCTACCATCCAAGCCACAATTCCCGGACTAGCAGCTGAGAAAGGCTTTCTCTTCATCGAAGCCCTGGGGCGCGTCGGTGCGGTTGACAAAGACGGAACCATCCACTGGGATACCGTGGTCATGGTGCTGTTGTTTGGCGTTAGTTTGTACGTTAACCAACTGCTTTCCGGTCAAGGAAGTACCAGCAATAACCCGCAGCAAGATACGGTCAACAAACTTACTCCGATTATCTTTTCGGGGATGTTTTTGTTCTTCCCGCTTCCCGCTGGGGTGTTGATGTACATGTTAATCGCCAACATCTTCCAGACGGTTCAAACATTTGTTTTGTCGCGGGAACCCCTGCCCGAAAACTTACAAAAACTGGTAGAGGTGCAGGAAAAAGAAACAAAGGGAAGGGAATCGCTTCCCTTTGAACCGGGTCGTTCTAAGAAAAAAGCCTCAGGGTAGGGTTTCATGACCGATAGTCGAATGCAGCGCGGTCAGAAGTGGCTAGAAGAACTGCTACGTCTGACCAAAACCCCCGCACAGGTGCAAGTCGAAAAGCACGCCACTCTATCTCTAGTCGAACAAGAAGATGAATCAGAACCTGATAGCTACTGGTTGACCATTGATGAAACCAATCTAACGCCCGCACAAATTCAGGCGTTAATTGGAGTTGACGGCTCGGTTTTAGATGCGATTCAGTATCTAGCCAATACCACCGTCAACTTGGGTCAAACCCCAGAAGAGCAAGCGGCATATACCGTCGAGCTAGCTGGCTACCGCGTCCGGCGGCAAGCCGAACTTCTAGAAATGGCGCAATATGCCGCCGAACAGGTGCGCTTGACGGGTAGAGAGTTTGAACTAAAATCCCTTTCGGCAGCAGAACGGCGTCAAGTCCATACCTTTTTAAAGGACTTCACCGACCTGGAAACCTACAGTCGGGGAAAAGAACCAGACCGCCGTTTAGTCGTGCGACTCATCTGAGTCAACCGAAGAATTTTAGATTTTGGATTTTAGATTAATCCAAAATCTAAAATCAAAGAAGGATGGCTCGCAATTACTTATGGAAGCAATTTATATTCCGCATCTGCTTAAAGCACCCAAGCAGACCCAGGTGGTTCAAGTTGAAGAGTTTCTGCCAAATTTAGAAACCTTGACGCCCGTTCGAGGGCAGGTGCGAGTTACCCATCAAGGGACTTATCTGGAAGTTTCTGCCAAAGCGGAAGCGATCGCTACCTTAACCTGCCACCGATGTTTGCAACAATACAATCACCGCCTGGTAGCTAATACCTCCGAACTGATCTGGCTAGACGCAGCCGCTAACCAACCCTATACTGGGCCGAGCGAGCAAGAAATTGACGTGGATGACCTAGTAGAAACCCTAGCGCCAGACGGTGTTTTCCACCCAGGAGAGTGGCTGTACGAGCAAATGTGTCTCGCATTACCACCCAGGCAGCTATGCGACGCCAAGTGTAAAGGCATACAACTGGAACGCCCAAGCAACTCGGAACCAACCGCAGACCAACGCTGGGCAGCGCTGGAAGTTCTCAAGGGAAAATTCCCAAAAGAATCCCAGATTTGAGATTTTAGATTTGAGATTGGAGATAATTAGTTAGCCTTTTTAGTGTTAGCTGTTAATCTAAAAATCCTCGCATCCGAAATCCTCCCATCCAAAATCGCTATGAGTTTCAGTGACGAGTTTCAACTGCTGCTGCGGGCGCGCTACCCTTTAATCTACATTCCCACCTACGAAGAAGAGCGAGTAGAAGCAGCGATCGCCGCCTGCGCTAAACAACAGGGCAACCGTGGGGTTTATACTTGGGATTTTGTCGATGGCTACCAAGGCAACCCTACCGATGCCGGGTTTGGACGTCGAAATCCCCTGCAAGCTTTAGAATTACTGGAAAAACTCCCGGCAACTGCGCCAGGGATTTTTATTTTGCGCGACTACCACCGCTTCCTAGAAGATGTCTCGGTGGCGCGCAAACTCCGAAATCTGGCTCGCTTGCTCAAGTCCCAGCCGAAAAATATCGTTATATTGTCCCCCAGAATCGCGATTCCAGAAGATCTGGGTGAAGTTCTCACCGTACTGGAATTCGCCCTGCCTTCGGCGTCGGAGATTAAAAGCGAAGTAGAACGCTTGTCAGCGGCGACGGGAAAATCTCTGGAAACGCGGGTTTTAGACGAACTGGTTCGTTCCTGTCAGGGACTGTCGATGGAACGGATACGGCGCGTTTTGGCAAGGGCGATCGCCACAAGAGGCGAATTGCGTCCGGAAGATGTCGAACTCGTTTTAGAAGAAAAACGCCAGACAATCCGCCAAACGCAAATATTAGATTTTTACCCGGCAACGGAAAAAATTTCCGATATTGGCGGGTTGGATAATTTAAAAGAATGGTTGTTGCGGCGGGGCGGTGCTTTTTCCGAACGGGCGAGGCAATACGGGTTGCCCCATCCGCGCGGGTTATTGTTAGTGGGGATTCAGGGAACCGGGAAATCTCTGACGGCGAAAGCGATCGCCCACCACTGGCATCTACCCCTGCTGCGATTGGACGTTGGACGCCTGTTTGGCGGCTTGGTAGGCGAATCTGAATCCCGCACCCGTCAAATGATCCAACTGGCGGAAGCATTGGCTCCCTGCGTCCTCTGGATCGATGAAATTGATAAGGGGTTTTCTGGGTTTGATGGCAAAGGCGATGCCGGTACTACCAGTCGCGTCTTTGGCACTTTTATTACCTGGTTAGCCGAAAAAACTTCACCCGTGTTTGTTGTCGCCACGGCTAATAATATCCAGGCATTACCCCCGGAAATGCTCCGCAAAGGTCGGTTTGATGAAATCTTCTTTGTCGGTTTGCCCACTCAGGAAGAGCGACAAGAGATTTTTAGCGTGCATTTATCGCGCTTGCGCGCCCACAATCTCAAAAGTTACGACATCGAAAGACTTGCTTACGAAACCCCCGATTTTTCTGGGGCAGAAATAGAGCAAAGTTTAATTGAAGCAATGCATATTGGCTTTAGTCAAAATCGAGACTTTGCTACCGATGATATTTTAGAAGCCGCCAGTCAGATTATCCCTTTGGCGCGAACCGCCCAAGAACAAATTCAGTTTCTGCAAAACTGGGCGGCTGCTGGTAAAGCTCGTTTAGCCTCTAAGCACAGCATTTTGGGCAGTCGAATTCCAGGCCAATTTCGCTAGCTGACGCCATAAATTGAGCCAGCAGTCCGCTAAATCTTAAATCTTCCCCCTTGTCCTCCTTCCCCCTCTCTTAGAAAATAAGGGGGTTAGAAGCGAAGCATGGGGTTTTGAACTGTGGCGGGTAAAATTTTAGAAAGTTATATATATATCGTAAAATCTAAGTACTCCTTCCAAGACGGGAGGGGTAAAACAGTAACCCGCTTTCATCGCAATGAGTACATCAGCAGTCATGGCAGCTTGTCAATGCGACAGGTGCGGCAGGGCAATCAAAGTGTTAGTAGATAAGAGATAAGCAACATGAAGACGGCAAAAATATATGGGAAGAGGTCGGCTGATAGACGTAAGGAAAGACATCTGAAAGTCGTCGGGGGCTGCGAGTCATGAAATTGGTTGAAAGACATGTCATAAACCGAAATCATGCATATTGGCGGGAGGCAGACGAATTGGCTTTTAAGTCGAAGAATCTGTACAACGCAGCTAATTATTTTTGCCGTCAACACTTCTTTGAAACGGGGAACCGTTATACGCTACCAACTCTCTACCACTTAGTCAAAGACACAGAATATTATCGAGCTTTACCCACTAAAGTCTCGAAGCAGATCATCAAAAAGCTGGTGGAAAGTTGGAAATCTTATTTTGAGGCTCACAAAAACTGGGAGAAAAACCCAGACAAATATAAAAGTGAGCCTCGCATTCCTAGATACAAGGACAAGGTTAAAGGGCGAAACATAGTCATTTATCATCACGAGTCCATCTACAAAGCTGACCTAAAACAGGGACGTTGCCACTTATCAATGAGTAACATCAGCGTCCGGACTTGGGCAGTTAATATTGCAGAAGCTCGGATTGTTCCAAACTCTAACTGCTATGTCCTAGAAATTGTTTACGAGTCACCGGAAATTGAGTTAATTGAATCTGAGTGGGTAGCAGGCATCGATTTGGGCGTCGATAATCTTGTGGCTTTAACGTCAAACCAACTAGGCTTCAAACCTTTGTTGGTTAATGGAAGACCATTGAAGAGTCGAAACCAATATTACAACAAGCTCAAAGCAAAACTGCAAAGTCACCTTAAAAGCGAAACTCTCAGCAGCAAGCGGATTCAGGCTCTCACATATCACCGTAACCGCTACGTTGAAAACTACCTGCACAACACAAGCAGACTAATTGTAAACCTGCTCAAGAGACAAGGTATTGGCACCTTAGTTATTGGCAAGAATGATGGTTGGAAGCAAGAGGTAAACATGGGCAAACGAAATAATCAAAAGTTTGTCAGCATTCCTCATGCCAAGTTAATCGACCAGATAACTTACAAGTGCGAACTGGTGGGCATACTGGTGGTGATTCAAGAAGAGAGCTATACCTCAAAAACATCAGCCCTAGATCTAGAACCTCCATCTAAGCAATCAGCATATGCAGGATCGCGAGTTAAAAGAGGTCTGTTTAAGTCTAGAGCTTTCCGTGTAATTAATGCGGAGATCAACGGCAGCATCCAAATTATCCGCAAGTATCTCCCAGAGGCGTTCACCGTCGAGGGAGTAGTGAGCTGCGCCGTGCAGCCGATACTGGTTAACCCAGTTTAAAAGACTGAGCCACAAGTTTCTCTAAGTTCAGTCTACACGGTAAAAAGCTTGTCTGACACAGGAGTAGGTATGAGTTGGTCTGGGATTTTTAAGTTTTTACTTGGTTTCTTTATTGCGATCGCGCTGTTAGTTGGCAGCGGCGTGGGAGTCGCCTTTTACTTCGTCACCAAGCTCACCGCACCCCCTCCCAAACCTATCTTTGCCAATGATAAGCCCATTGCTAAACCCAAGCCTTCCCCAGTAGCCAACAAGGCCGCAACCGTCGCGGGTGCTTCTCCCGCCACCAACGCGGCTGAGACTGTCTCGGCGGCACAGCCAGACGCCACCCCCACCACGGAAACACCCACCCCAAAACCGCTCGAACCAGGAGCTTACAGAGCCAGAGTTACCTGGCGTAATGGTTTGATTCTTCGAGATAGTCCCGGCACCGAGTCTCGGCGCATCGGCGGTATTGGCTATAACCAACAGATTGTTGTCGTGACAGAAAGCGAGGACAAACGATGGATTAAGATTCGCGTAGAGGAAAATAACGAAGAAGGTTGGGTCAAAGCCGGGAATGTAGAACGAGTTGAATCAGAACAAACTCAGCCTGCTACTGATTGATCTGTTAAGAAAATTAGCTTTGTTTAAAGCTTGATTGCAAAATCCGGACTCAAGTGTAAGGCAGCCCGATCCGAGTGGTAGGTTTGAAAACTAATATTTATGACCCGCATAACCTAACCACGAGTTGACAAACCATGTACGACAAAAACTCTAATCAAGACCTTTTGGGTGGTGTCGTTGCTGCTGCCTTGGGCGCAGGCGTTGTGTGTGCATTTGCCGTCGCGCAGGGTCAGAATCCCTTGATGGCGCTGGAAATTACCGGATTGGCGGTGATAGTGGCGTTGGTATGCCATCGCTTGGGTCTAGTCTAACGGCCTCCATAGCTTCCGGATCGAATCTGGGAACTAACGCTGTAATAACTTGTCCATCACAACTAGCCAACCTGGAATAATCCCCAAATAGTGACAAAAACTGCTAAAAGCAGTATAATAACTATTCCGGACTGGCTAGTTAATTTTAGTAACGCAAATATGGAAACTCTAGCCTATATATATCTTGCTTGTGCTTGCGAATCATCTGACACCATAGATCCTGCCGATGATTTCAGTGAGATAAAAGTTGTCCGGGGGCTGAAGGGGAAAAAGCCTAAAAGCCGGACTTGGATTCGTTTGGTATCGTTGCTAGCCGCCTCAACCGTCATAGGAATGGCAGCGCCAGCAACAGCGCAGATCGAAGCAGGCAGCAGAGGTCAGGAGGTAGCAGAACTTCAGCAGCAATTGCGAGAACTAGGATACTTTGATCGTCCTTCTACGGGTAATTTTGGCCCTTTAACCAAGCAAGCCGTGATCCGGTTTCAGCAAGATGAAGGACTGACACCAGATGGGGTTGTAGAAACAAAAACCAAAGCAGCTTTGCTGCGTAGGCTGGGTCGAAGCGACGCTGAAACTCCACCTGCAGACACACAGGCCGCCACAGCCACTCCCGAAACCGTTCGCCGCATCACTCTCAGACGCGGCGCTAGGGGCAAGGAAGTCGAAGCTCTCCAGAAACTTTTGGCAGCAGCTGGTGTATACGAAGGCAGCCCCAATGGGCAATTTGACGGAAAAACCTTCACCGCTGTCAGGCAGTTTCAGCGCAAAAATCGCCTGGGGGCTGATGGCATCGTGGGGGGGCGAACCTGGTCTGCTTTGCTCGACAGCAACGGAAACGCTAAGGCTGCGACGCCGTTTAACAGAGATCCTTTTCTGGGTGAAAATGGTACAACTGTCCAAACACCGCCAAGCGAGGGCGAGCAGGTAGGCGGGAAGGTAGGCGAGCAGGTAGGCGAGCAGGTAACCGCCGCCATCATCGAGCAAGGTAGTAAAGGTTCCCAAGTGCGAGAACTTCAGCAGCGTCTGCAAGAGCTGGGCTACTTCAACGGGCGTACCACGGGTAACTTTGGCCCCTTAACCAAGGCTGCTGTGATTAAATTCCAGCAGGATTCTGGACTGACTGCTAGTGGCGTTGTAGACGAAGCAACCAAGGCGGCGTTGCAGACTAAAGCTGGTTCGGCTAGCAACTTGAGTGTGAGAGACTTACAACAGCGCCTAAAAGAAAGAGGCTTCTATAGCGGCGCGATCGATGGTAACTTGAACGAGCAGACCAAGGCAGCGATTAAAGCAGCTCAGCGAGCCTACGGTGTCAGCGAGGCTGACATTCTCCAAGCACGCTTTTAGGTACCCTATAACCGGCTTAAGCTCAGAAGGCTCTCGGATATTTCATCTGAGAGCTATTTTCTTGAGCTTCATAGAGGTAATAAAGCCCGCTGGCAAGCCGGACAAATGGCATGGATGACCAGCTGGCAGTCGAGCAGGTGATATCCCTCTTTTTCGGCAATTTTAGCCCCGATTTTGAGAATCGAGTCGTTGTTAAATTCGATCGTCTTGTTACACCGAACGCAAATTAGATGGTCGTGGTGATCTGGATAGGGGTGATTGAGTTCGTAATGTTTGTGTCCTTCTCCCAGTTCCAGTTCCCGCAAAATGCCCATGCGAGCCATTAATTTCAGGCTCCGGTAAATCGTGGACAGGCTGATTGCTTCCCCTTGACTTTGCAATAGGTGATGAAGCTCTTCGGCACTGAGATGCTGGCCTTTAGGAAGCTGTTGAAAAACCTGTAATATCGTTTCTCGTTGGGGAGTTAAACGCCAGCCCCTCTCATTTAGTTCGGCTTTGAGTGAGGATGCTGAATAGACAGCCATATTAACCTTCTCAACAAAGGTGGTCTATTGACAATAATAGCCAACTAGCTATGTATTTTCAACAAACTCGGCTTACTGAAAATATTCTTAATAAAATCTCCAGCCCTGGTCGGTAACTGCTGTCAGTCCCGTTCCAGGGCTGGAGGATAATCAGCCCTCAATTGCTATCCCGGAAGCGTTACAACTTGTGTAGTCTTTCACAATTCGGGTAGGGAAGCCGAGCGAATGCACGACCAGTTACTGGGAAGTAAGGAAGGCCATCCCTGACGCAACGCTTCCGGACAGACTGTATGAATGGTCAGCTGACAGTCAAGCAAGTGCAATCCTGCTTTTTCAGCTTGCTTTAAGCCCAATTTTAAAATCGAGTCGTTGGTAAATTCAATCGTCTTATTGCACTGAATGCACACCAAATGATGATGGTGATGGGGATAGGGCTGATTAATTTCGTAATGTTTATGTCCTTCTGCCAGTTCCAGTTCTCGCAGAATGCCCATCCGTGCCATTAACTTGAGGCTGCGGTAAATGGTAGATAAGCTGATTTGTTCTCCTCGGCTCTGCAATAAGGCGTGCAAGTCTTCGGCACTGAGATGGTTGCCTTTGGGAAGATTTTGAAAGACCTGTAAAATTGTCTCTCGCTGGGGGGTCAAACGCCAACCTTTCTCGTTCAGTTCAGCTTTAAACGAGGCTGCTGTATAGTTAGCCATATAAACATTCTCAAGAAAGCCCTCTATATGACGAAGGATACACAATATATTGACTCATTTTCAAGAAACTTGCTTATTGAGAATAAATAGCTAAAAGCATTTTAAAGATAGAGAGCTTGTTGATAATAATTCCGAGTGAATCAATATAAAAAACTTAACTAAAGAACCAGCAAAAGCAATGCTTTTGCTGGCATAGGTGGTTGACGATCTCACCCGGAAAGCAGTCAGGAGGAAGCTTAACTGAAGGCTTCTAAATAGTCGCGCACGCGGTTGCGACGCTTGGGTTGGCGCAATTTTTGCAGTGCTTTGGCTTCAATTTGTCGCACTCTTTCGCGAGATAGATCCAAAGCGCGTCCAATTTCTGCTAAGGAGTAGGGGTGACCATCTCCCAAACCGAACCGCATTAAGATCACATCGCGCTCGCGGCTGGTTAAATCTGCCAACAGATGCTGTAAGTCTCTGTAAAGAGCTTCTTGCATCAGGACATCTTCGGGAGACTCGTCTTCAGTTGGCAGCAAATCGCCCAATTCTGTGTCTTTTTCTTTACCCACTTTGGTTTCAAAAGAAACCGATCGAGGAACGCGGAATAAAACTTCCCGCACTTGCAGCGGAGTCATGTCTAATTCCTTGGCTAGGTCTTCCAGGGTGGGCGTGCGACCTTTTTCTTGGGCAATTTTACGCTGAGCTTTTTTAATTTTGTTGAGCTTTTCGGTGATATGAACGGGTAGGCGAATCGTGCGGCTTTGAGTTGCGATCGCTCGCGTAATACCCTGACGAATCCACCAGTAAGCGTAGGTGCTAAAGCGATAGCCTTTAGTCGGGTCAAACTTCTCAACGGCGCGCTCTAAGCCTAACGTTCCTTCTTGAATTAAATCCAACAGTTCTAAACCGCGATTTTGATACTTTTTGGCAACCGACACGACCAAGCGCAGGTTGGCCTTAATCATGTGTTCCTTTGCCCGAATCCCTTCGGTTTGCAGCTGTTCTAGTTCCTCAATCTTTAATCCGGCGAGTTCTGCCCAGCGCCGTTTCCCCGCTGCCAGTGTTGATTTGAGATCGGACACGGTTAGGTTAGCGGTAGTCGCCCACCGTTCCCAAGAAGGACGGTGACCTAAGTTAGAAGCTAAGCGATCGTGGATCTCAATCAACTCCACGTACTGTGCGATCGTTCCCATATCCTGCTTAGCGGCTTGATCGCGCAGTTCCAGCAGCCGCATATAGCGCTGGACTTGTTGTGCTTCTGAAACTTCTTCATCCCGTCCCAGCAAGCGCACCCGGCCTATGTCTTGGAGGTATAAACGAACCAGATCGGTAGTACGACGATTGGTAGATTGCCCGACGCTGGCAACATCTGCCTCTTCTACATCCAATTCGACCAAGTCGCTGCCTGTTAGTTCAGCATCGTTGTCTAGTTGAAAGCTCAAAGCATCTAATTGACTGTCGTCGGTGGCATCGGTAGAAAAAAAGGTGGCTGGCATAGTTATTGCCTCAACTGCTCCATGTGACAAAGGGCTGGTGAAAGCGGCTGCTTGTTACGGTTGTTGGCGTCCTCTATAACGCGCGAAGCGCTTAAACGAGTTCCGGCGATTCGGGACGCCGCCAGTGATGCACTTCCCTGTTTAACCCTGCGATCGCTGACTTTTGCACGGGTCTTAAACTCGGTATCGAGAGTTACTCCCATTCATAGAATTGCTGAATCGAGCAGCTAAATCGATTACAACGGGTTTCTAGATTCTCAACCTGTCAGCTAGTATAGGGAAAATCCCTCATACTCAAGGGTGACTTCTGTCAGTGGGTAAGTTAATCTACATCACTAGATAGAATATTTCCCGATCACTTGCCAAAAAACCGCAAAGCCCTCTGTTAATTTTTGTTACTTAGCCTTGCGCCACATCGATCGTCAGTCATAGGAGGGAAAAAATTCTTCGCCTATGACCCATTACCCTTCCACGGCAGAGCCTGGGAAGGCCATGACCCAATCTCCGGCTTAACATCGCGCAGCATCAGCGCGTCTACAGCCGCTTGGGGTGTTACTTCTCCCTGGAGCAATCGATAAACTTGATAAGATATGGGTACGGAAATTCCCTGCTGATTGGCTAGTTGAATCAGCACCTGAGTGGTGTTTACCCCTTCGGCAGTCCCCTGTAGCGCCGCTAAAACTTCCGGAAGCTGCTTGCCTTGGGCGAGTTGATAACCGACTTGGTAATTGCGGCTGAGGGGACTGTTACAAGTGGCTAACAAGTCTCCCAGTCCCGACAAACCATAAAACGTGTCAGTTTTGGCTCCCCAATGAGTACCGATGCGAATAATTTCAGCTAATCCCCTGGTTACTAGCGCCGCTTTGGCATTGGTTCCCAGTTGCAAACCATCGCACGTACCCGCGGAGATCGCTATCACATTCTTCAGCGTCCCCCCCAACTCTACACCCAAAGGATCGGAATTGGTGTAAACCCGAAACCGCGTCGAGTTCAATCTTGCTTGCACGACTTTAGCTGCTTCTGCATCGGTACTCGCAACTACCGTCGCCGCTGGTAGTCCCTGTTCAATTTCTTTAGATAAGTTTGGTCCCGCCAAAACTACCACCGGATGGGAGGGAAACGCCGCTTGCCAAATTTGTGCAGGCGTGCAAGTCGTAGAGGGCTCTAATCCTTTAGTCGCCGTGACGATAATTGTGTCGGAAGATAACGGTAACGGCTTTATCAGTTCTACAACGGGTCTGACGCCTTTCATCGAAACCGCTGACAGGATAATATCTGCACCCGCTATAACATCTGCCAGACTTTCAGAAGATTCACGAGACCACAAGCCTACTTGGTTACCGTTTGCTGCTGCCAAGTTTGCCAAGGCTGTCCCCCAAGCACCTGCACCCAGGATGGCGATCGTTGCTTCTATTTTAGGTTTTGGGTTTTGGATTGTCATTAGTCATTAGTCATTATTCCTTAGTTATTTTTGACCAAGTGGTGACCGATGACTGGGGTGGAGGGATGAGTCAGGGAAATTTGGAACCAATTGGTTCCAAATTGCGGGCAGAGAAAAAATTTGAGCGCAATTGCGCTCAAATTGTGGCAGTTTCTAATTAACTTGCCTCACCCCTCGTGAGCGGGGATATCGTTCCATCAAGGATCTCACTTGCTCAGCATGATATGAGCTTCTTGTCAAGGGTGAAGCAACAACTTGTAAAAATCCCAAAGATTCGCCGTATTGCCTCCAGGCGTCGAATTGTTCTGGGGGGATAAAGTTTTGCACCTGCAAGTGCTTTTGACTGGGTTGGAGGTATTGCCCAATCGTCAGGATATCGCAATCGACCGCTCGCAGATCTCGCATCGCTTCGCGAACTTCGGCGTCGGTTTCGCCCAGTCCTACCATGATGCCAGATTTGGTGTAGAGCCAGGGGGCGATTGTGCGCGAGCGCTGCAATAATTCGATTGTCCTGTCATACTCACCTTGGGGGCGTACCCGACGATACAGACGCCGAATGGTTTCCGTATTATGGTTTAGTACCTCTGGTGCTGCGGCAATAATGGTTTCTAGAGCTTCCCAATTACCGCACAAATCGGGAATCAGCACTTCAATTGTCGTTGCTGGTGATGTTTGGCGAATCGCTTCAATACAGCACACAAACTGGGAAGCGCCGCCATCTGGCAAATCATCCCGATTTACCGAGGTAATTACTACATGATTGAGCTTTAGCCGCCGGACAGCCTCGGCTAAGCGTTGTGGTTCTGTCGAATCGAGGGGTTTCGGCTTTTTCTCGAAATCAATATCGCAGTAGGGACAAGCGCGCGTGCAGGCTGGTCCCATAATCAAAAAAGTTGCCGTACCGTTATTAAAGCACTCGCCGATGTTGGGACAAGATGCCTCTTCGCAAACGGTATTGAGGGCTAAATCCCGCAAAATTTCCTTGACGTTACCGACGCGCTCCCACTGAGGCGCTTTCACCCGCAACCATTCTGGCTTAACTACCACGCCTGCCCTCTATCTGCTGAAGTTTTACCGATTCACCATCAAGGCTTCTATCATAGCAAGCGCGATGATATTTATGAATTTTTGGTTTAACGTGATATGATAATAAGGCTGTCGGTTAAATCCGGGATGTAGCGCAGCTTGGTAGCGCACCTCGTTCGGGACGAGGGGGTCGCAGGTTCAAATCCTGTCATCCCGATTTTTTCTCGTTGTTTGCCAGGAGTGTATTTCCTGGAAGCACCACCCAACCAAAACCAACTTGATTAAACGCGCGTAAAACCCCATCCCCTTGTGGGTGGGGATGTAAGCGCGGCTTGCATAAGGGGGTACCGCTGCGCGGAAGCAAGCTACGATGCCCCCTTATGCAAGCATTCTCTTTTCGGGTCAGTGTATCACCCCGTTGTTTTTGAGTTTCAATGTATCGCCTGATCGCTGCTTCTGAAACTCCACCAACGGATGAGTAAAACGTGCCATCACTCCACATCCCGGAACCCCAAAAGCAGCGTTTTTTCAAATCTTTAAATGTATTGAAAATGTGTACCGCAGAAATAGATTTCATGGTTTTGGCGATTTCTACTGGCGCAGTTGTGCGATCTGCCTGCACAAACAAGTGAACGTGGTCGGGCATCACTTCGATGGCGTGAAGTGTCCACCCGTAAGTTTTGCATACTTCACCTAGTATTCGTTTTAGCTCTACCTCTACTGCGCCTTCAAGTACCTGGTGACGGTACGGGGCAAAAGATGATGTGATATCCCAAGCAGTGTTGAGCGTGGGAGTCTGACAGTATTTTCATTGATTGGCGTGTATTGAAAAAAAATATAAAACCAAGAGAGCATAAGCATATCAATCATCCAAAATCAAACGCAGTCAAGCACTGATGAAAAGAACTGTTAGCATCCCAGTCAACCTACCATCAGACAGGTTCCTTCCTCTGATGAGTCAATGTGCAAAAATATTTAACAAGCACATTGACTGGGCTGTTGCTAACAAAAGCTACACCAAAAATAAGGCACACAAGGAACTGTATCACTCACTAAGAGTGGAGCATCCTTGTGTGCCTTCTGCTTTGGTACAAACTATCAGGGATAACGCACGCTTAAGCAATTAAGGCTACCAAGTTCAAGTACGTTCCCAGGAAAAAACCGACATCAGGATTAAGATATGACAAGCGCACCATGACACTAAGAGGTGGGCAATTAACTC